>NZ_JABXHF010000002.1:0-133897 GCF_013393565.1 Virgibacillus sp. | reverse complement strand
ATTATAAAATTTTGCAGCTGTGGATAAACTTACTAAGTTATTTAGCCACGTTCGACTCCAGCGCCCAGCAACTAGGCGACTTCACGAATCGCCCTACGATAAGTCATCATTGGTTCGTGCAACACCGTCTCACCATGATTCCTAAAACTTTAGTTGCTTCGTTCCACTCGCTAAGTTGCTAACCGGGCGCTTGTGCCTTTGTTCCTATTGGAAAACTAAATGGCTATTGCGGTGAGCCGACAACTATGATGAACCTGAATTTAAAACTCAAGGAGATTTTTAGCACTATAGGAAGGAAGCAAAAAGAAGATTTTTGCCTAAAGAATTTAGAGATAAACAAGTTTTTCTTAAAGATAAATTTTTTTCTAGTTCTCTGCAAAGTGATCCTTCAAATGGGGATTCTTTCATCTTCTCCTTCATATGCAAACAAATTGATCTCCGCCCATTTATTGCACAAACCCTTGTGATATTTTTGGTCTTATGGGAATAGAAATGTTCGCTTATAATAAAGTTAAGACATACTACTAATTCATAAAATGGCAGGTGGTAAAACCATGAACCAACGTAGTATGGCAGTACTCAATATGTTAGTTGAACAAGAAGGATATCTTTCAAGTGAACAGCTGGCGAAAGCATTTCACGTTTCGAGAAGAACGATTTATAACGATATAGGAAAAATCAATGATTGGCTTAAAAAGCAAAAGTTGGAGATCGTGAAACAAGTGAGAGCAGAGGGCTTTTACCTGGAGGAAAGTACAAAAGAAGCTCTAAGCCAAACGGATTCGCTCGTTCAAGATCATTATTATGAGTATACAAAAGAGGAACGCAAAGCATGGATATATTTGCATATTACATGCAGTTCTAAAACTTATTTTCTTGAAGATTTTCAAAATCTTTTTCAAGTAAGTAGAAATACAGTATTAGAAGATATAAAGGCATTAAAAAACGAAATTCAACTTGAGCAATTACAAATGCATACAAACCGAAGACAAGGGTACCATATTATAGGAGAAGAAATAGACGTTAGAAAAACAATTACTCAATATCTTTCTGTTGTTACTCCAATGGACTATTGGTACAGCCTATTACATTATCCATATGCACATGAAAAAGACCTGTCACCAACGTATGCTATATTTGATGTGAAAGTCCTGCAGCGTATTCACCGTCATCTCATTAAATATGAGGAACGATTTAATATTGAAATTATTGATGACGTGCTAAACAGTTTAGTACTCTGGTTTCATTGTTTTATGAAGCGAATGGAACAAGATGCTATTGTCCAAATAGATCCTATCGAGAAAGAAATTATTGAGACAACGGATGTTTACGCAGGTGTACAAACGCTATGTCAAGAATTATTAGCAAACGACATAGATGATACAGATAAGAAAAAAGAGAGTTATTATTTTGCTAAATATTTACTCAGTGCAAAAGTGAATTATGATTTGACGCCAAATAAAGAAGATAGCGTTATGAAGTCATTAATAGATGTAGTCGAAAAAATGGTCAATGATTTTCAACTATATGCGGCGGTGGAATTTGATGAACCTAAACAGATTATGGATAATTTGCTCCTTCATCTAAAACCTGCATATTATCGAATTATGTATGGAATTAAATTAGAAAATACATTGCTGGATTCGGTTAAACAGACCTATCCAGAAGTTTTTCAAATTACAAAGCAAGTGATGAAACATTTTGAAGAGCTTATTGAAAAAGCAGTAGATGACAATGAGATCGCTTTTATTGCTACTCATTTTGGGGGATGGCTTCGAAGGGAAGGGGTTGTCCTTGAAGATAAACCAAAGCGTTTATTAATCGTTTGTACGAATGGTTTAGGAACTTCCAAATTACTAGAGAGTCAATTATTATCGCTATTTTCGAATGTGGAATTTCAAGGTGTAACGTCATTAAGAGAATACCAACACATGAATTTAGCTGTTGATTTTATTGTTTCAACCATAGGTCTTCCAGATCGAGGTGTACCTGTGTTTGTTGTTAGCCCTGTATTAAGCAATGATGAGAAAGAACAATTGTTGAAAAACGTAAATAGTTTATTTTCCATAAATGCTCGACAAGAATATTCCGTGGAAACGCTTTTAGACATCGTTCATCGCTATGCTACTATTCAGAAAGAAGATGAGCTGCGAAAAGAATTAAGGAGATTTTTGTATACTCCTGAACAGAGGAATCATCAAAAGCAAAGTTTACAACAATTATTGCCTATTCATCATGTTCAATTGCAGACTAGTATTTCTACATGGCAGCAGGCAATTACTTGTGCAGCTCAACCTTTAGTAAAAGAAGGGTTTATTAATCAACATTATATAGATGACATGCTGCAGGCGGTTGATAAAAATGGCCCTTACATTGTTATTTCTGACCAATTTGCTTTGCCACATGCTGGTCCATCGAAAAATGTATTTCAAACGGGGTTAAGCATGCTTTGTTTGAACCAGCCGGTAAATTTATTAGGCAAAGAAGTTTCAATTATAGTTGTCTTAGCTTCAAAAGATAACGAACAACATTTAAAAGCGTTAGCGCAGTTAACGAAGTTGTTTTCTGAAAAAAATAATAAACAGCTCGTAATGAAGGCTAAGGATACGTTTACTATATATGAATTAATTAAACAGTATTCGCAAAGCATATTGGAATAGCAGAAAGAAAGACAGGTGTTTGCATATTATGAAATTTTTAGAAAAAAATATTATACAGCTAGATGTAGAAGTAAAAAACCCAGAAGATGCAATTATGAAAGCAGGCCAGTTATTAATGAAAGATGGGTTGGTTGAACCGTCTTATGTTGAAGCTATGAAGCAAGCTTATAACAAGAATGGTCCTTATTTTGTCTTAGCGCCTCAAATCGCAATTCCGCATGCACGGCCAGAAGATGGGGTAAATGAAGCAGCTGTTTCATTAGTACAATTAAAAGAAGCTATATCTTTTGGACATGCGATCAATGACCCTGTACGTTTAGTATTTGGGCTAGGTGCTTCATCAAGCGCAGAGCATTTAAAGCTGCTACGAAAACTAACAACATTATTAAATGATCCACAAAATATTGAACAATTGCTTCAAGCAACAACAATAGATCAAGTTCAAAAAACAATTAGAAATGGAGAGATGACAAGATGAAAGTTTTAACAGTTTGTGGTTTAGGACAGGGAACAAGTTTAATCTTAAAAATGAATGTGGAGCAAGCCTTAACAGATATTGGAATACGTGCAGATGTGGAGCATATGGACGTATCAACAGCTTCTAGTATGGACGCTGACTATATCATTACAAGTAATGAATTAGCTGAAGGTCTGCAAGGGCATAAGGCTAAGATTGTTATTGTTAATAACTATTTTGATATGGATGAAATTAATGAAGCTATAAAAGAAAATATGGAAGCCTCTTAATCTTTAAGAGGTTTCTATAAAAAAATAGGAGGAAAAAGTAATGGATATCATTTTTTGGATTGCCACGAATGTGTTTGGAGAAGCCGCCATATTATTAGGTTTTATCGTTCTTTTAGGATTACTGTTGCAAAAAAAATCAGCGAGTCAAACGGTCAGCGGTACGTTTAAAGCGATTATAGGGTTTTTAATAATTAGTGCAGGTGCTGGCGTTATTGTAAACGCATTAACCGTGTTTGAACCGCTTTGGAAGGAAGTTTTTAATTTATCGGCGGAGCCTCTTGGTGATTTTATGGGCCAGGAAGGGTTTAATGCAAAGTATGGAAGTGCTGTTACGTTAGCAATGACGCTAGGGTTTGTCATTAACGTCATTTTAGCTCGATTTACCAAATTTAAATATATTTATTTAACAGGGCATATGATGTTTTGGACAACCACCATTTTTGCAGGTGTAATCGTTCAAGCTGCAGGCGATGTTTCATTTTCAAAGCTCGTTATATTCTTAAGTATATTTATGGGGTTATATTGGACTATTCAACCAGCCTTAACACAACCATTTATGAGAAAAATTACCGGTAATGATAATATTGCCCTCGGACACACTTCAGCTTCTGTTGCTTTATTAGGAGCTTTAGCTGGTAAAGTGATGGGAAACAAAGAAAATGATTCAGAAAAAATAAAACTTCCCAAAGGGTTGGAATTCTTAAGGGATTCAAACGTTATAACTGCATTGACCATGGGATTATTATTTTTAGTTGGAGCCATCATTATATCGTTTAAAGATACCCCCGGGGCTCAAGAGTTAGTGGCTGCTGCAGGTGATAAAAACTTTATTATTTACTCGATTATTCAATCCTTCACATTTGCAGCGGGTATTGCAGTTGTTTTGCTAGGTGTACGAATGTTTATTGGTGAAATGGTTCCAGCGTTTAAAGGAATAGCGACAAAGATCGTACCTGGTGCAAAGCCAGCTCTAGACAGTCCAGTCGTCTTCCCATATGCACCAAATGCTGTTATTTTAGGGTTTTTAGGATCTTTTGTAGGTGCGCTAATTTGGCTTGTCGTGTTAGGAAATACAGTTGGTTACGTTTTTGTTCCAACGATGATCGTATTATTTTTCCATTCAGCAACAGCAGGTGTATTTGGAAATGCGACTGGAGGAGTACGTGGTGCATTAATGGCAGGATTTATTACTTCAACTGTCGTAGCATGGGGGCAATTTATTATGGTGAAAATGCTTCTATCCGATACCATTCCTGATACAGCAATGTGGGCAGCGGATTCAGACATGTTCATCTTAGGACCAATTGTACGTTTCTTATCCCAATTATTTTTCTAAATAAAGAAAACGACACTTATGATTGGTTTCAAGTAGAGAGGCTGGAGCATATCTTCAACTGCATGCTCTAAAGTCGAGCTATGTATTATTTTCAATAAGGAAAATGACGGCTATCGTCATAAAGACTTTGGCGATAGCCCAGTTTTTCTAACACTATACGAAAGTATAAAAGTTTAAAGGTTTATAGTATAAGAAAAACTACAACTTTCGTCATAAGACTTGGCGACAAGCCAAGTTTTTCTAAGGAGCTGATGCGTAATGAGTTTTATTCGTACATTTCATGGTGATGTTGATCCTAAAACACTAGGAGTTACATACTCTCATGAGCATATCGTTTGTCGACCGCCATATTGGGTCGAGCAAGAAGCAGATGATTTATTGCTTGATGATAAAGAGAAGTCCAAACTGGATGTGTTAGATTTCAGTCGCCTTGGTGGTGAAGCGATCGTAGATGCTACAGCAATTGATTATGGCCGAGATGTACAGGCGGTCAAGGAGATTTCAGAAGAGACAGGAATTACCATTGTAGGTACAGCAGGGTTTAATAAAAGTTTTTTATGGGCAGCAAGCATCCCTGAACATTTGAAATCTGTAACCGGCAATTATTCAACATTCCATGAGTGGATTGAAGCAAAAAGTATTAATGAGTTGGCAGATTTCGTTATTCGCGAAGTAGAAGAAGGTTTAGAAGGGACCAACATTTGCGGTGGTCAGGTGAAATTTGGGACGGGCTATAATCGAATTACTCCTTTAGAAGAGAAAACGATTCGTGCAGTAGCTAGAGCACATCATGAAACGAAAGCTCCCGTTCATTCACATACAGAAGCAGGTACGATGGCACTAGAGCAAATTGAAATTTTAAGATCAGAGAATGTTCCATTAGAATATGTGAGTTTTGGGCATATGGATCGAAATCCAGATCCTTTTTATCATGAACAAGTAGCAAAAACAGGTGCATTCTTATCTTTTGACGGTATATCTAAAATAAAATATGCCCCAGAGAGCACACGCATTCAATGTATTTTTGAATTAGTGAGAAAAGGCTATGAAAAGCAAATTTTAGTTAGTGGCGATACAGCTAGAAAAACGTATTACAAGCATTACGATTATGGGCTAGGTTTAGAGAATATTTTAGGGAAATGGGTACCTCGCTTTATAGAAGAAGCAGATCAAGCTGGATTTTCAGGAGAAGATTTAGTCACCAATTTCTTTGTAAATAACCCAGCGAGATGCTTTACATTTAAAAAGTAATTACCCTTAACAATTATGTGTAAATTAAAAATGTGATGGAAGGTGCAACCATGGAGTTTCAATATGAAAATTCATATGAAATAAAAGATAAGATCACAGCATCAAGTATTGCCATCTTACCAGTAGGAGCTGTTGAAGCACACGGCCCACACTTGCCATTGGGAACAGATAATCTTCTAGCTGAACGTGTCGCTACAAGCGTAGCTGAGCAAGTAGAAGCGTTTGTTTTACCTACTTTACCATATGGACAAGTATGGAGCTTACGAAATTTTCCAGGAAGTATTAACGTTTCGAACGAATCGCTTATTTCCATCGTAGTGGATATTGGTGAAAGTTTATATCGACAAGGATTCCGTACTTTTGTTATGGTGAATGGTCATTTAGGAAATCAGCCTGCATTAAAAAATGCTGCTCGTGTTCTATTTACATCATGCCCTGATATGAAAGTTTTTTACTTCTTTTATCCGGGAATGAAGCAAGCGGCAAAGGAAGTTCGAGAAACAGACTCTGCTCATGCCACATACTTTCATGCCTGTGAAATTGAAACATCTTACATGCTTTACTTAGCACCAGAATATGTGGATATGGAAAAAGCGATAAAAGATATTCCCCATATACCTGAAGATGCGGATGTCACGCCAACTCCTTGGGAAGCATTTACAAAATCAGCTGTATTAGGAGATGCGACATTGGCAACAAAAGAAAAAGGTAAATATATTATCGACATTGCGATTCGCAATATAGTTGACATGTTAAGGAATAACGGTCAGAAATGACGATCAGCTTTATTTTTTGCACTTTTTAGAAATTGATGGAAGGATTTACATGTTTAAAAGAGGAGGTAGTTGCTTTGATTCAAGCATATTTTGAAAAAATTCACGAATTACTGACTACTGTAGAACAGAAGGAAGCAGAAACAATGGAAAAAGCAGCAAAAAAAGTAGCTCAAACGATTCAAGCTGAAGGGGTCATTCATTTGTTTGGTTGTGGCCATTCACATATTTTAACAGAAGAAGTGTATTATCGTGCTGGTGGACTTGTGCCCATCCATCCTATTCTTCATGAACCTTTAATGCTCCATGAGGGAGCTGTGCGTTCTTCCTCTTTAGAAAGAGAGAACGATTATGCGAAAAACTTTATTTCTGATCAAGGAATTACAGCAGGAGATGTCGTATTTGTCATTTCTACTTCAGGAAGAAATCCAGTACCCGTAGATGTGGCTAACTATGCAAAACAGCAAGGTGCTTACGTAATAGGCATTACTTCCATTGCTTATTCATCTAGTCAAGCCTCACGTCACATTAGCGGGAAACATCTTTATGATGTCGTTGATATCATCATCGATAATCACGCACCTGCTGGCGATGCACTACTATCTCATGAAAAAGTAACTGTACCTTTTGCACCAAGTTCAACCGTTATTGGAGCAACGATACTGAATGCTGTATTAGCTAAAGCGATTGAAACGATGGCAGAGAAAGGATTTGAACCACCTGTATTTTTAAGCGGCAATATAGAAGGTTCTGATGAACATAACCAACGCTTAGTTGAAAAATATAAAGAACGAGTAAAATTATAGTCGGTCTTTGACAAAAACGATACAAAAAATCCAAGTAGGCGCCTTCCATTGTATCTTTCACTTTCGGAGCAATCTCATTCCTGTTCCGCCTCTAGTTCATAATGGTGCTGAACGGAAAAGCAAAAGGTGATTCAACCTTATTCTAACAATCATTCAATAAGCTTTTTTCAAGCTTATCGAATGGTTGTGTACAATAAAACACTATCATGACTTGCATTGACCGAGCTGCTGAAAACCTTCATCTTAAATTTGTATTACCTTCCTTTGTAGCCTCTACGATTTATTTCCTGTACACTATGTACGGTTATATAAGCATCTCCATCTATTTTTTCAATAATGCGCTTCAAGTGAACAATTTCCTGTTTATTTATGACGATGTAAAGAATTTCTTTGTTCTGCTTTGTATAACCACCTTTACCTTCTAAAACAGTAATTCCACGAGACATATTATTCGTTACTTGTTCGAGAACTTCTTCAGGGTATTTTGAAATAATGAGTACGGCAGTGCGTTCATTTGCACCTTCTACGATAATATCAATTGCTTTGGCACCAACGTAAACGGAGATTAACGTATACATGGCTTTTTCTTGACCAATGACAAACGCAGAAACCCCGATTACAGCAATATCTGTAAGGAGCATGCCCTTTCCAAAGCTCCAGCCGATAAATTGATGAAGCAAACGAACGATAATAGCCGTTCCACCTGATGTACCTCCAGTTTTAAAAATGAGACCTAACCCAATTCCAACAGTTAAGCCAGCAAATAAAGCGGCTAACAATGTATCACCGTTTCCAGCTTTACCGATGTTTTCTGTTACATGCAAAAATAAGGACGAAAAGACGATAGATATAATAGTATATATCATGACCCGTTTACTAAAATATCGATAACCGATAGCTAGTAAAGCAGCATTAATAGCAAAATTTACAATTCCTGTGGACCATCCAAATATATAATAAGTTACAATCGATATCCCAATGATTCCTCCTTCAGACAGGTTATTGGGAATCGCAAAATAATTAACTCCAAAAGCAAATATAAATGATCCGATAATAATTAAACTGCTTTCTTTTATCCATTTGCCCATTTACAAGAACTCCTCTCTAACTAGATTTTACCAGTATTCCAAGAAAATAAAAAGCAACAAAATAATCTGAAGCATTGCTTCTTTATCCTAATCCCTGTGAAGGAAATGCTCCGAAAAATGATGCTATGATACCTTTCCGCCTTTTACCCACAATATAAATGTTATGTGTTATACTATTCAAAAAAGTTGTGGAAGGTTGTTTCCGTTGGATGGATAAAGATATGTGCAAAAAAGGTTTTACCAGGAGGAATAACAGGGATACGCCGTATTTGATAAGCAGCGGTAACCAAACTATATGTGAAAGGAATCACCCATCTATTTCTTGCACTATAGAATAAAAGTCTGCTTCGAAAAAAAGTGTTTTAAGTTTTTAAAAACATGGAAGATGTATGCTGGGTAAGTCTAAATGGGATAACATTGGCACACTCTCTTGCGTAAGGCTTTGCACTGGAGAAAAGTATGATACGATAAATGGTCGTTTTCGTCTTAAAGACCTGGTTAACAAGCCAAGTTTTCCCTAAAGGAGAGAGCATGTTTGAATAAGTTAATAAACGAAAAATATGAACAATTAAGCGAAGCACAACGAAAGGTCGCTCGTTACATAGTAGAAAATATGGAAGAAGTTGTTGTATTATCAGCACAAAGAATTGCTTCTTTGTCAGACGTAAGTGAAGCTACCGTTCATCGATTTGCTAAGACACTAGGATATTTTAGTTTTGTTGAACTAAAACAGGACATACATACAACATTGCGTAAGAACCAACGAGCGCTGAATAATTTAATTACTACAACTGCTGAAAAACCAGATTCTTGGTTAGAAAAACATTTCTTGCAAGAAGCAGACAATATTGTTCGTACAAGTAAAGCAATAAAGGAGCGCGACATTCAAGACGTAGCTAACACACTGCTGCATGCTAATCATATATGGATAGCTGGTTGGCGATTGGGATTATCGATAACTACTTATATGCGATTTGTTTTTTCTTATATGCTTGGAAATACGACGTTAATTCCCCAAGGAGAACTCGCTGAATATAGTGCACATTTAAAAAAAACAGACGTCCTTATCGGAAGTGTATTTCCGCGTTATGATCATAAAACAGTACAAATTATAAAAAAGGCAAAAGAGAAACATGTTCAAACAATTATTTTGACGGACTCGCCTTTATGCCCTGCTTGTAAACATGCGGATATAACTTTGCTTGCGAAAACAAAGTCAAAAGGCTTTTTAGATTCGTATACAGCCGCATTATCTATATGTCAGGCAATTGTAAATGAACTTTCCCATATTGGAGGGGAGCGTGTGAAAGAAAATATAAAGCAAATTGAAAAGAGTTATCCAGACTTTCTAGAAAAAAGCGAATCTTGATAGGAGTGGATGAAAATGAAATTACATACAGTCGGATATTGGGGCGCCTATCCAAACGTGAACGAAGCGACTTCATGTTATTACGTTGAGGATGAACAAACAAAAATTTTACTAGATTGTGGTAGTGGCGCTCTTTCTAAGTTGCAAAATGTAATGGAGTTACAGGATTTAGATGCCGTTTTTATAAGTCATACTCATACCGATCATATGGCGGATATTTACAGTTTGGAATATGCCATGCTTATTTTACAACAACTAGGAAAAAGAAAAGAGCCGTTAGATGTTTATGTATACGCAGAAAATAGGAGTGATCTATCGTTTGAATTTCCTCATGTATTACGTGTTCATCCAATTCACCTAACTGAATCGGTGGTTATAGGTTCACTACAGCTTACTTTTTCAGAAAATGTTCATGAGGTTCCGTGCTGTGCTATGAAGGTAATGAATCAGCAAGGACATGCCTTCGTATATTCTGCAGACACAGGTTATACAGAAAAACTCATTCAGTTTGCTCAAAATGTGGATACATTATTGATTGAATGTAGTTTTTATGCTGAACAACAAGGATTAGTAAAAGGGCATTTAGCGAGCTATGAAGTAGCTGACATTGCTAAAAAAGCAAACGTAGCTACCATTATTCTTACGCATTTCCCGCACTATGGTAATATTCAACAACTAAAAGAGGAAGTGACGTCAAAAACAGATCAAGTTGTTCATCTTGCAAAGGAAGGTTTTACCATCACTATATAACGGAGGATTTGATATGAAAAAAAGTAATTTCAAAGTTTTTTTGTTATTATGTGCTGTTTTACTTGCTCTTATAGCTTGTTCCAATGCAAATTCTACTCCAACGAATGAGCAAGAAGTAAACGCCAAGGAAAATAAAGCAGGCGGTACGGTTCGTATAGCAATGAGTACGGAAGTGGATCATTTAGATCCGTATCAATCTGCTGCAACAGATACGATGTCGATGATGGACAATGTATATGATGGTTTATTAGACACAGATGAGTCTGGTGAACTGGTGCCTGCTATCGCAGAATCCTACGATATTTCCGAAAATGGGCGCGTATATACATTTAAATTAAAGGAAAATGTTATGTTTCACGATGGGTCTGAATTAACTGCAGAAGATGTGAAATATTCTTATGAAAAGTTAGCAGGGTTAAGCGGTGACGAGCCAATTTCATCCCAATTTGAAGTAATTGAAAAGGTGGAGACTCCCTCTGATTTTGAAGTCGTCATTACATTAAAAGAAACAAATTCGGCTTTTCTAGCAGCAAATATTCGACCGATTTTACCTGCTGATTATGATAATCATAGCGAAAAACCTATTGGAGCTGGTCCGTTTAAATTTGCAGAATATAAAGTAGGACAAGAACTGCGCTTAGTGAAATACGAAGACTACTATGATGAAGAAAAAGTACCGAAACTGGATGAAGTGCAGTTTAAAATCATGCCTGATCCAGAATCAGCAATACTAGCGATGCGATCTGGAGAAATTGATGTCATTCCAGGTATATCTGCTCAAGGCAAAGAGCAATTAGGCGATACCATTGAAACGATAGCTGCCCCACAAAACATGGTACAGTTAATGGCTTTAAACAACCAAGTAGAACCGTTAAATGATCTTCGTGTACGTAAAGCAATTAACTTAGTTATTGATAAAGATATGATTATCGATATGGTAGCTGAAGGAGATGGTGTTAAACTAGGATCAAATTTTAGTCCATCCATGGAATTATATTACCAGGAAGGATTAGAAGATACGTATCAACCTCATCTTAATGAAGCGAAAAAGCTATTGAAGGAAGCAGGATACAAAGATGGGTTTAATTTAGAATTGACGGTGCCATCTGATTATCAATTTCATGTAGATACAGCGCAAGTTATTACAGAACAATTAGGGCAAGTCGGTATTCAAGTAGATATCAAACGAATTGAATTTAGTACTTGGTTGGAAAAAGTCTATAATCAAGCGCAATATGAAAGTACTATTATCGGGTTTACTGGAAAACTAGATCCTTATGAAATTTTACGAAGGTATGTAAGTGACTACAATAATAACTTTGTTCAATTTGAAAATAAGGAATACGATGCACTTATCAAGGAGGCACTTGCGGCTACGGATGAAAAAGCGTTAGCTAATATATATAAACAAGCTCAAACACTCCTGACAGAAAAAGCAGCTTCCGTATTTATTATGGATCCTTATCGTACAGTTGCGATGAAGAAAGGGTTACAAGGATGGAAAATGTATCCGATTCAAAAATTTAATTTAGAAGATTTATATTATACGGAATAACTGTCACGTAAAGGGGATAACTGTTGTGAGGTTTTACTTATATAAATTGTCTATGTTCGGTTTAACATTATTTATCGTTTCCCTCATAATTTTCTTTGTTTTTCAGTTATTGCCAGGTAATCCAGCCCAAATTATCCTTGGGTTGGATGCTGATGAACAACAAATTCATTATTTAGAGCAGGAATTAGGACTGAATAAATCAGCAATCGAAAGATACATCGATTGGATGGCCGGTATATTTCAAGGGGACTTAGGGGAATCTTTGCGTTACCAAGTACCTGTCAGTGACGTGCTTGCCGAACGTATTCCCGTGACGACATCCATAGCGATATTTTCCATGGTGTTAACAGTTATTGTTGGAATCCCCTTAGGAATTTTAATTGCTAGAATGAATAGGAAGAGAATTGCTGTTTTTTTATCGATGTTTACACAATTCGGCATTTCCATTCCTTCTTTCTGGTTTGGGTTTATGCTCATTTTATTGTTTTCCGTGACGTTAAATTGGGTAACCTCATTTGAGTACGTAGCGTGGTCAGAAGATTTCTTTGGAGCGCTTCAGGCGCATTTGTTGCCATCGCTAGCTATTGCTATTTCGAATATCGCTGTGGTCATTCGTTATTTAAGAAATACCATATTAGATCAAAGCAAAATGGATTATGTGCGAACTGCAACATGTAAAGGATTATCAGAGCGAGCTGTACTATATAGGCATGTATTAAGAAACGCATTTATTCCTATCATTACGATTATTGGTTTAATTACTGCAGATACATTAGGTGGCAGCATTATCATTGAAAATGTCTTTGCCCTTCCTGGACTAGGGAGTTTACTTATACAATCTATTACGTCAAGAGACTTTCCTTTGGTGCAATCCATGGTACTGTACATAGCTATTATTGTATTAGTCATTAATTTTGTCGTCGATCTTTTATATAAATTTATCGATCCAAGAATAAGGCAAAAGAGGTGATCTGTGATTGAGGAATCGACTCCCCTTTTATATTGGTTTAACTTTTGTAGGATTGCTATTTGTTATGATGTTGATTGGCGTGTTTTATACACCCTATGACCCTAACGCGATTGATGCAACAAATCGACTTGCCTCACCGTCAGCTACCCACTTATTTGGCACAGACAATTTTGGCAGAGATATTTTTAGTCGTGTCATGGAAGGAACCAAGACCGCCTTTTTCATCGGAACTACTGCTGTATCCATCGGTTTATTTTTTGGCTTTCTATTCGGTGCTTTTGCTGGATACTTTGGTGGCTGGATAGACGAGATAACGATGCGTTTTATTGATGCTATGCTAGCCTTTCCTGGGATATTATTAGCAATTATGCTAGTTGCTGTCTTTGAACCAGGCATGAAAAATACGGTAATTGCACTTGGTGTTATGAGTGTTCCTGCATTTGCACGAATTATTCGTAGTACCTTTATTCAGTACAAATCGTATGATTTTGTAAAGGCTAGTATAGCAAAAGGTGGAAGTGCATTGCATATTATGATGAAGCATATTCTTCCAAATGCGTTATCACCAATATTCGTAGCAGCAAGTTTAAGCTTTTCAGGTTCTGTATTAGCGGAATCTGGTTTAAGTTATTTAGGCTTAGGAGTGCAGCCTCCTGATCCAAGCTGGGGAAGAATGTTAAAAGAAGCACAGCCTTATATCGGTACTGCTCCGTGGTATGTCATCATTGTGGGAATAGTTATTACGGTGCTTGTTTTAGGCTTTAATTTATTAAGTGATGGGATGCGTGACATCCATGATAAAAGAGCATAGGAGGGGAAAAGTGAATCAAGCTACCTTAGCAGTTCATGAACTCGATATAACTTTCCACCTTCCTGAAGGTGAATTTTACGCTTTACATAATATTTCTTTTGAAATATTTCCAAATGAAGTAGTTGGCATTGTAGGGGAGTCTGGCTGTGGGAAAAGTCTAACTGCAAAAGCCATTATGGGAACATTACCACAAAATGCGAGCATTACACGTGGAAACATGATCTTTCAGAATCGTCAGCTACATCAAATGTTAGATAAAGATTGGCAACGTTTAAGAGGAAACGAATTAACGATGATTTTTCAAGAACCTATGAATTCACTAAATCCTGTATTAACCATTGGAAAACAAGTTTCTGAAGTATTAAAGAGGCATACATCTCTTTCAAAAAAGGAAAGAAAGCAAAAAGTAATGAAAACATGGAAGGAAGTGGGCTTACCTAGAGCAGAAGCATTATGGAAAGCATACCCACATCAGCTCTCAGGAGGGATGTGTCAGCGCGTTGTTATAGCTATGGCAGTTATTGGCCAACCGCAATTAATTATTGCAGATGAACCGACAACGGCTTTAGATGTAACCACGCAAGCTCAAATATTAGATTTATTTCAATCCATTAAACAAAATTACAATAATGCTTTGTTATTTATTTCCCATGATTGGGGCGTTATACGACGCATTTGTGATCGGGTGATGGTGATGTACGCAGGAAGAATTGTCGAACAAGGCGATGTAGATAAGCTTATGAATGAACCGAAACATCCTTATACGAAAAGCCTCCTCCAAGCTATTCCTAATGCATCCAAGCGGGGGCAACGATTATATACAATTCCAGGAAACGTACCAAGTTTACAAGAGAGAAAAACAGGTTGTCCATTTTATGAGCGCTGTCCGTTAAAAATGAAACAATGTGAAGCAGTTTTCCCAGATACATATACATTTGCACGGCAAACGGTCGCTTGTCATTTATTTGCTAAAGAAGGTGAGCACCATTGAAACAGCCGCTTATAGAAGTAGAAAACCTAAAAAAATTTTATGACCAAAAGCGGGGGAAGTTTTGGGAACAAGCTTTGTATATGAAAGCTGTTAATGGTATATCGTTTACTTTATATGAGGGTGAATCATTCGGATTAGTAGGTGAGAGTGGTAGTGGCAAGTCCACGACTGGTCAATTACTTGTGCAGTTAATACAGCAAACAGAAGGGAAGATTTATTTTAAAGGACAGGATGTATCATCATTCTCTGCTAGACAGTTAAAAGCTTGGAGAAAAGAAGTGCAAATTGTTTTTCAAGATCCATTTTCTTCATTGAATCCGAAGAAAACTGTCCAATGGACGTTAGATGAGCCGCTAGCACTTCATAAAATGGGAAATAAAGCGACCCGCTATAAAAAGATCGTTCAAACATTAGATGACGTCGGTTTAGACAAATCTTATTTATCACGCTATCCTCATGAGCTTAGTGGTGGACAAAGGCAAAGGGTAGCAATTGCGGCTGCCATTATTCTCGAACCTCAATTTATTGTCATTGATGAAGGTGTTTCTGCATTAGATGTTTCTGTGCAAGCACAAATTTTAAATCTACTGAAAGATTTACAACATCAATATCAACTAACCTATTTTTTTATTTCCCATGATTTACATGTTGTGCAATATTTTTGCCATCGCATTGCTGTGATGTATTCAGGAGAAATTGTCGAAATAGGAGAAACAGAAGCAATTATTCAATCGCAGCAGCATCCGTATTCTAAATCTTTATTCACGATAGTAGATCATCATGGCAGTGCATAACACTAGCCCCTATCATAAAAGTGTTTTCTAGCTTTTTGCGGATTTTTAAGTATAGAATTTCTGGGGTTATAATCAAAGTAAAAGAAGGTGTTCCATCGCCATAGACAAGTTTTCTAATACTATAGGAAAGTTATGAAAGTAAAAGTTTAAAGGTTTATAGTATCAGAAAAACGACAGTGTATTTTCGCCATAAGACTTGGCGAAAAGCCAATTTTTTCCCACGTATTTTAAAATTATGGCTGTACATCCAATTTTTTAAATCACGTTAGGGAACCAAACAGTGTGCACGGTTGGTTCCCTAAATCTTTATGAGCTAATTCTTTCACGTTTACGGTGTATAAATGGGGTTCTTTTACCTAAGTAATAACGAAATAGCAAAATGACTGCCAAAACGATTACCGCATTTAGTAAGTAAAGGTTAGAAAATCCGAAATAAGAAATAATGATGCCCCAAACAAATGATCCGAGAGCCATTCCACCATCGTATAAAATAAAAAATGTACTCGTTGCATGCGCGCTTCTATGTTTAGGTGCTGCCTGAACAGCCATTGTTTGAAAGCTAGGTAATAATGTTCCGAATCCTAAGCCAATAAGCGCTGCGGATGTTAATAGCATCCAACTTGAATGCGTTATGCTTAGAGCGATAAGCCCAAGTGAAAAAATGAATAAACATGGTATGATCACATATTTAGGCCCTTTCACATCAAAGGTTCTTCCTAAATAGGGTCTAGAGGTGATCATGACAGCTGCAAAAACAACAAAGAAGTACCCGGCTGTAGATGTAAGTCCTAATACATTACTATAGACAGATATAAAGGACATAACACTAGAATAAGCTAAAGCTATTAGACTACAAATGAATGCTATAGGAAGCGCACGTGTTTCTATAAAATCATGTACCGTCCATTTCTGTTTTTCCTGAACATTCGGTTTAACACCTGTTTCGTCGATTTGTATCATGGTAGCATGAATGATTGTGACGAGCATGATAATACTTAATAGGAGAAATAGCTGTTGAAAACTTGTATATTGTAGTACGGTTAAGCCAATAAATGGCCCAACAACAACAGCCAAATTCATCGCCATAGCAAAATATCCTAAACCAGCCCCACGGCGTGAAGCAGGAATAATATCAGCAGCAATGGCACCTGTTGCTGTAGTGACAACCCCAAATGCTAGTCCATGTAAGAAACGAACGATTAATAGAGGAATAAAAGATTCAATAAACATGTAAAGAAAAGTAATAGCGACAAACATAACAACACTTAAAATAAGTCCTCGCTTTTTGCCTGTTTTTTGCAATAGTAATGCAGAAAAAGGTCTTATAATTATGGCGGCAATTAACATGGAAGTAACTACGAGACCAGCCTCAGCTTCATTTCCATGTAAATTTTGCACAACAAAAATAGGTAATGTAGTTAAAAGTGTGTAAAAGGCAATGAAAATTAAAAATTGTGTTAATGAAATACTAATAAAATCTTTTGTCCAAATCTTTGGTTGATGACTCAATATTTATCTCTCCTTATCTTAATAAAAACCAGGGGGGCGAGCTTGAAATGAAAGGGGAAGAAAAGCTTGAACAGTGAGGTTTAACACCACCGCTAGCAGTAGAAAGTAATGTATGGAGAAAAAACAAAAAGAAGCAACATTTGTTACTTCTATCCATCTAGAATAAAGACACACTTGATCTATTCTATCGTTTTACAACTGTTTTGTAAACAGGATGGTCAATTCGGTGTACAATAAATCAACTTTACTAATGCTATGATTATGGAAAAAGTTAATCAAGCATACGAAGTGGAAATTTATTCAGTGAGGAGTGATTAAACTCCCCACTGATTGGAGATTCCATTTACGTCTTATTCATTTAGTGCCTGCCCTTTTTTTCGATAAAGAAGAATGAGCCATATGCTTGAACCTAATAGTAATAGCGTTATTCCAATAAATAGAGCGTTAAAC
The DNA here is from genome assembly GCF_013393565.1 of Virgibacillus sp. Lineage (NCBI taxonomy): Bacteria > Bacillati > Bacillota > Bacilli > Caryophanales > Bacillaceae > Virgibacillus > Virgibacillus sp. Next base: position 116,037 of record NZ_JABXHF010000002.1, on the reverse strand, counting down.
ATATTTGTTGCTGTGTTTGGTAAGGAGGATCCTGCTTGATGAGGCTTTGACGTATTTTCAATCGATGGCATTCTATCGTCAAACTGATGTTTATTTCTTCCCTCTTGATTATCCTCCGAGCTTGGTTGTTGAATGGATGGTTTTCCGTTGCCTTTTTCTCCTTTATTGAAAGCATTCTCATCGGCGTTTTGATCGTTTTGGTCCATGTATCCACCATTGGTTTTATCTTCTCCAGAGGGCTGTTCCGGATCTGTTGGGGAAGTAGGATTATCCGGTTCTTCAGGTACTATAATTTCCCCATCGATGGTTAAAAACCTCCAAATATCGGATCGTGTTTTACCGCCGTATTGGTCGGAAGCTACGGTATGCCAGAAGTATTCGCTATTTGGATCTAATCCTTCCCAAACGATCGCTGCTTTTTCACCACTAGGGACATCTTTTACAGAACCAATTTTTTCATCTGTATACACATTTACTTCTACATAATCTGTAGCCACTCGCTTCGTTTGTGCCGACATATCAAAATCAAACGAAAATGTATCTTTTCCAGGGTATTCCTCTGGGTCATAGTAGTTGTAATCATCTAGATATGGTGAATAAGTCTCTACATCAATTTGATTTGTATCCATATTAAAGTTCAATATCCGTAAATATCCTTGTCCGCCTTCTGGCCCACCTTGGTAGTCTGCTAACATTTGATAAACAGTCCGATCCGTAATCCCATCTCCATTATCATCAATGTCATCTATTAATGTTTGAGCATTATGGTAATGACCGGATAATACAGCGAATACATTCTCATTTGGAATAACAACTTCTTCAAACAATTGATCGCCAGTAGGGCTTCTGCTTCCAGTAGCTAATAAATATTCATGCACATTAAGGATAGCTTTGCGATTTGGATGTGCTTGTAACACTTTATTTAACCATTCAATTCCATCCTCTTCAATCCCCCAGCCAAGATGAACCATAATAAAATCAATTCCATTCACAGACATCAGATCATAGTGGCCGCGGTTGTGTTTAAATGAACCACCATAAAATTGTTTGTCTTTAAAACGGTCTTCACCAAAGAAACGTCCATAATAACTGTAATCACGACTTTTGTTGTTTACATCATGGTTGCCAGCAACAACGCCGTAAGGGATATTAGCCTTATCTAGTATATTCATTGACCGGTTAGCTACATCCCATTGTTCTAGATCGTCGTAAACATCTACTAGATCACCTGAATGAAAGACATACTCTATATTTAAAGCTTCTTTATTCTCTGCAATCCATTCTGTTTGTCTTTCATAAATATGTGGATAACTTTCTGAATAGTATTGGGTGTCCGCCATCCAAACAAAGCTGAAGTTTTCTCCAAGGTCAGCAATTTGATCTTGAACAATAACACTAACTTTTTGGTCTTGCATATACTCTGTTCCTTTTACAGAGCCGATGAGTTCAAACGGATCTGTGCCAGCAATGGTGGATACAAGCGCATCCCACTTGCTTGTCGCATAGTTCCAAGCGTACATCGTTACTTTTCGACCCTCTAAGGAAGAACCATCCCAAACAATTTCTATTTCGTCGTTTGCATCTACTTGTTCATCAACCGTAACGTCAAAACGATGATATGGAAATTGGTAATCAGAGGTCGTATCTATTTGATTGCCATCGATTGTCTGTAAATGCTTCAGCTGTTTTTTTGTTAATCTTTCTTCGCCCTCTGGTAAATAACTTTGCGGCGGTTCTGTGTCTACAGCATTTTGTGAAATGGTGATATTTGGATCATCTGCTGTATACTGGTAGGATTGATAAAAATCAACATCCATGGCATCGTTGGTTGGGTCATGTACGGTAACAGATAAGTTGGCACTTGTGCTATCAGAATTATTCCCTAACCAATTAGGTAGCAGCGGATGTTCTTCGTCTACGTAAAATGTTACTTTCTTTTCTGTTTGGTTATTTGCTGTATCCGTAGCTTGAAAACTGAGCTCATGTTTCCCAGGCTCTAACAGGGAAGAAGAGGTATTATACGGTAAGGATATATGATCTCCATCTAACTGAGCAGTTATAGATTCAACGTTGCTTGTTGCATCTTTGGCATCAGCGTCAATGGTAAAAGCTCCTTTATATGTTTCACCATTTTTTATAGAAGGCGTGATCGTTGGAGCAGTATTATCTGTAATCACCTGTTTGGTTACTTTTTCATTCTTTAAAACCGTTTTTATTTCATGCTTTCCATCGTCCACTTTGGTTGTATCGAAAACATAAGCTGTCGATGCAAATGCCCTTTCATCCAATGTGAAAGTGAAATCATAGACAGGCTTTTTGCCTGAGCTATCGCCAATGGAGTAATCTTGATTCGGTTTACTGTACGCTGGGTCGTAAATCGTCGTCCCATCGGAAAGCACGAGGCGAATATTTTTAATTGTGAAATCATCTCGGTTCTCTTGAGATGTTGCATCAAAAGGGCTGACTTTATTACCTGCTCGAATGGAGATCGTGTTTTCTCCTTGTTTTAATTTATCAGCAGAAACTGGGACGGTAATCGTAGTAAATTTTGTATGTGTATCATCAAATATGTGGAGTATTTCATCTCTCATAGTCACCCCATTTTTAAAGTAAATATTTGTCTCACGTACATCAAACGCGAAATAAGCGTCCGCTTCCATCGCTTTAAATGTATCTGTTACTTGCTTTTGATCAACAAATAAGCTCGGTTCTACTTCTGTATTGTCAGCGGTAGCTTTTATGACTTTTTTCCCAGAAATAAATTCATTATCTTGTATATTAAGTCTTAGCCCTTCTTGCAGTGTTGGGTTATCAATGGAAACAGTGCTTATAGGAGAAGTAGTTTTGTTTACTCCATCACTCGCTGTAAAGTAATATTCTAATGTATCTTTTCCGATTAACTCTGGCTCATAAATGATATGCTCATAACGGTTAGTTGCTTGTGTCTCCAAATTCGCCTTTCTAAACTCTCCCCCTTCTGTACGATAATGAACAGATACGCTTTTGACGTCTGCATTATCGGTAATGGTGGCAGATAATGTAAAAGGCTGTTCCGATGTAATTTCTTTTTTCTTGGTTGTATTTTTAATGACAGGTTTTTCCGTATCTTTAGGAAAGACAACTTTCTTTCTAGGAACTTGTTCTGTTAATACTTCACCTGGTGTAGCATCCCATTCGCCTGCACTTATTTTAGCAGTATGCAAGCCGCCATCTGTCGGGAAACGGTAGAAAATACCTTTATCCGCTGTTGTATCATCAACATCAACTACATCGTTATACGTGGAGTAAGAAAGTTCTTTTCCAGTTTTCGTAGCAACGATGAGTGACCGTTTACTCCCGTTGGCCATTCCATTGTTATACATTTTAAACAAATTTTTACCTTCTGTTAAATGGGACCCATAGTTTGCATTGAAATCGGCTGCAGTTTTTTCTTTATTGCCGTGGTTGATGATCCAAAAAACAACTGTTTCGCCCGGTGGAATGATCACTGTGTCCTTCTCGTTTGGATTCCAAAGTAAATCGTTACCTGCGTCTGTGTTCGGATAGCGATAACGGATCGTATAGTCTTTAAAGTCAATTGCTTCTGTTGTATTGTTATAAACTTCGATAAATTCATAGGCATCAGCACTATTGCTATTCGTCGTATCAGGAGTTATTTCTGTAATGAACAGAGGTGGAACTTGTTGATAGTCTATCTCCTTCGTTGGTAGCTGATAAGAATGAACATCTGTTTTTGTCTCGCCGGCCTCATTGGATGCAGTGAAGTAGTACTTGATGCTGTCACTCCAAATCTCCTCAAGTGGGATAGTTATTGAATAGGTATTTGAACCGTCCTCAGAAGCTTGCGCTTGCCATGTTTGATATGTCGCTTCAGCACTTTGCAAGATAGAAAGACTAGCTCCTAATATTGGTTTGTCTGATTTAATCTCTATTTGAGCGGTTATTCCTTCCTCATCCATGGAAAGTTCTGGCTTGCCAAAAATAGGCTTTTTCGCAGTGTCATCCACTATGACAGGTTTTTTTGGAACTTGTCCAGGCAGGATAGACAATGGCGTCATCGCTTGTCCTAAACCAGTTTTTATCATGCTTGTCCCTTGATTCGGATAACGGTAAACAATTCCTTGGTTTGGAGATGTATCATCCTTTTCCGTATCATTATACGTAGCGGATACGATTTCGTTGTTAAATTTATCAGCAACGACTAAAGTGCGTTCTCCGCTATTAGCCATGCCAGCATTGTGAATTTCGGTTACATGACTTTCTGGCATATGTAAGCCATACTGTTCATTAAAGTCAGCTAAAGTTAAACGTTGGTTACCTTCATTTTTAATCCATACAACAAAGCTTTCCTGGGGTTTGATTTCTTTATTATCACTTATACCCCATATTTGATCAGGCATATCATCTGGATATTGATAGAATAATTGGTAATCATTCATGTTAATCGTTTGATTTGTATTGTTATAGATTTCAATGAATTCATAGGCATCTTTTTGATTTACGTTTGTCGTGTCGGGAGTAATTTCTGTAATTAACAATGGGGGTATTGTTTGTGTATCATCCGTATCAGTTTGTTTGATCGTAACATGTATAGGCTCCTGTTCAGGATAGGGTATGCTTGTACCATCTTTCGTTTGAGCAACAATTTGATAGTAAAAGTTTGGTGACCACAGTTTTTCTTTAGGAACTGTAACGGAATAGGTAGTGGCATCTTTATCTTTCGTGAATGGCAATTCCTCCATTTCCATTTTATTTGCAGTCTGGAACTGAAGGTTAAGCTCGGTTACTTCATCGGTTAAAGTTGCTGTAATTGTAAGGTCATCTGTAGCTGTCGCATCATAAATGGCTTCATGTTGGATGAACGAATCTGTTGTAACGTTCTTTTCATTTTTCTTGTTATCTAATTCTGTATCTTTTGATTGCTTTTTCTTTTCTTTCGTCACCACGTCTTCATTGGTATTTTTTTCTTTAGAGCTTTCGGGTTGTTCTGCTTTTACTTCCATTCTTTCAGCTGGAACTTGTCCAGGGAAAATCTCACCTGGGTTCGCTTCTGTTGTAAGTCCGCCACCCCGCCCTGTTTTTTGGTCTGTGTAATAGAAAAGCTGCCCTGCCATATTCTCTGTGAAGTGAACATTTCCTTCTGTTACAACTTCATTGGTGCTGTTTTCTATGAATGATAGTTTATTGATAGTGGAAGGAAGTAAAGTTTTATTTACAGCGGTTACTTGTTGTTTATTTGGTTGCATTTCATAGAAGCTATGAAACGTATTCATATCTGCTTCTTCGTTAGCAAACCAAATAATATGACTTTTTCCTGATGCGATCAATAAAGATTGTTCAAAAGAAATTTTTTGGTTCTCTACTTGTAATGAATAATCTTTTACATCAATGGGGTGTGATGAATGGTTGAAAATTTCGATAAAGGGTTGTTCACCAAACCCTACTTCTGTAATCATTATTTTAGGCAGTGCTTGTACATTCGTACTAGTTTGCGATTGTATTGGAACAGTATATGGATCTGTTTTTCCTTGGTCTGTTGCTGACTTTCCCTCAAACCAATACGTTATATGGTCAGACCAAGTTGCTGATTTGGGAATAGCACCAGTGTATTCACCATTGTCTTCTTTTTTCATGTCAATTTCAATCGGTTTAGAAACCTTTGTAGATTGATAAAACAAGCTTACTTTCTCTGCGTGAGGTGCAGTTACTAATAATGAATGCTGTTGCAGACGTTGCATCACTTTAGGTGCAACATGCTGCATAATCAATGTATCATTATTCATAGTTTCACTATCTTGATTTGGTAATTCTTGCTGTTTTTCCTCTTTAGTTTTTGTTGCTTGTTTAGGGGTGGAAACAGTGGCATAAGCAACCGATGTTGGTTGTAAGAAATTGGCGATTATTATTACGATCGCCGTCAATGCTGCTAAAAGCGTGCGAAACTTCTTGTTTTGCATTTTTTATCCTCCCTTTGCATGTATATGTCTAAGTATACGGGAGCAGTTGTTAATAATTGGTTAAAGTAGTGTAAAGATTTACTATAAATATGTGATTTATCACTAACCTCTATGGCGATAGCTGTAGTTAAAACTTAGAATTCTATCCTACTCTATAGTTTAAGCAAAACAAACATAAATACGACTATCGTTTTTACTAGTACTATAGGAAAGCATAAAAGTATAAAAGTGTATAGTATAAGAAAAACTACGCCTTTCGCCAAGTCCTATGGCGAAAGGCGTAAATGCAAGCTAACATATAAGTGCTACGTTCTTTGTTAAAATGACAGAGGTCCATGTTCATTGATGAGCATGAATTACAGAAAAAACATCATTAATTGTGTTGAAATAGCAACAAAAATAAGTGAAAATGGGTAAGCAGCGGCGTAGGCAATAACGGCATCATCGGAATCTATCACTTGATTTAATGCACCTAAAGCAGGAGTGCTCGTCCTACCGCCGCACAGTGAACCAAGTGAGTGCACAATGCTAAGCTTAAATAGTTTTTTTGCTACTAAATAACCGATAAAGAGTGGCACAAGCGTGATGATCGTTCCTCCAACCGCAAGCTTCACTCCTTCTGTTTGTATCACATTTACAAGTCCCTGTCCCGCTGTTGTTCCAGCACCTGCTAGAAATAATACAAGACCTAATTCTCGAATGACATGGTTTGCTGGGGCATAATAACGTACATGTATGGGTCCAATGTTACCGAAATGACCAACAATTAAAGCAACAAAAAGTGGCCCGCCAGCTATTCCTAGTTTAATTGTTCCTAACCCTGGAATGAAAATGGGGAGCATACCAACAATGATTCCTAATAATAGTGTTATACTGATCGAGAAAATGTGTACATTGGTGACGGCTGGGTTTTTTCGCGAAAATAGTTTTTCAACTTGGTTCAAACGATTTTCCGTGCTTACAATGGTTAAAACATCACCTCGGAGCAAGCGCATCGTAGGATGTTGCTTTAATTCTAGTCCTTCACGTTCAATTCTAGTTACGGTGGCACCATATTTTTTTCTCAATTTTAATTCCTTCATGCTTTTTCCAATAACGGACTCGTCTTCTACAGTGATTTTTTTAAACCGTATATTATCTGGGTTTTCTAGTTGCGTGGTTACTTTTTGTCCGACATAAGTACCAAAAGATTTCAGTTCATCTTCTTCTCCAACAGTAACAAGGTTGTCCCCCATAAGTACAGGAGTATCGCTGAGAGCAATCATCGTATGTCCGTTGCGAATAATTCTGCTAATTACGACATCCTTTTTACTAATCGCAAGCTCTTTTAAGGTTCTTCTATGAAGTTTTGGATTGGTTACTTTAAATGACATCACTTCAGGTGAATGTTCATCTTTAATTGGATTTTTTGATGCCTCTAAATCTTTCATTAAGTCGACTTTACTAAAACGAGGCAAAAGCTGAACAAATAAAATGATTGCTAGCACACCGAAAGGGTACCCAATTCCATAACCGACAGAAGCGATGGAATCGTTTGTTGCTTGTAATGCTGCAGCTAAACCAGGAGTACTTGTTAATGCTCCGGTCATTAATCCAATGCTTAGCGCTGCTTCAAGATCAAATGTTTTTGCAACTATAATGGTAGTGATGACTGCACTGGTAACAATACATAAAGAGATACTACAAAATATAATTCCATTAGAACGGATCATTCTGAAAAATCGTGGGCCAGCCTGTAAACCGATAGCTACTATAAATAAGCTCAAACCTAGGTTTTGTACAATTGGCGATACGTTATATCCAAAATGTCCAAAAATCATAGCAACAAGTAAAACTCCGGCAGAACCGAAGCTTAGTCCTTTTAATTTAAGTTGACCAAGAAAAGAGCCAATTAGTAAAATGGCAAAAACTAAAATAAGTTGTTCGTCTAGTAAATCGTGAAGTAATGTTTCCATTTTCCTCTCCTCTTTCTTTCATAGTATCTATTTTACTACAACGAAAGAAAAAATCTTGTTCTTGGGAAGATTGTTCAAAAATTTTTCAAGCTTTGAATGATTGAAAAACATTGTAATCGCTTTAATATCCTGTTCCAACCATTTTTAAAATATATTACTGAAAGGTGGGTGAGAATCTATGAAATTTATCAGTTGTTGAATGAAGGGGAAAGAGGTAAAAATGTATAGTAAAAGGAATTTTTCAACTTTTAAATGCATTGTGTAACCTCGAAGTTGTAACAAAAGTATTCAGAACAAAGAAAAACATGAACGAGTAGAAGTAGTTCATGCCTCTAAAATGCTCTGCAAAACATGTTGCTTTTCGTAAGTGGTTGGATAACCCCTCGTGCAGGCACAATGTAGGGGCTCACCAATGCCTTCTTATTACAGTGTCTACGTCTATTTCCTCTGCACACCTTTAGAACGTACAACTTGAGATATAATGAAAATGGAAACCAAACTTTTAATAGAAAATGCTCTAGAATTCATAAACTTGTCGAACTGCTTCCGTTAGAATTTCAACACCGTTGATGAGTGCATCAGAATTAAATGTCATTTGTGGGTGATGTAATCCTGGCGTTAAATCACAACCGAGACCTAGCATAGTCGCTTTTAATTCTGGCTTCTTAATCGTATAGAAGTGAAAATCATCTCCTCCAGGAGTAATTAAAGGGGGCTGAACGGCTTCTTGCCCTAACACATTGGTAATTGCAGTTGTCATTATAGATGTTGCTTCCTTATTTGTTTTGGCTGCAGCAATGCCATGGTTCTCCATAATGTCTATCTTAATTGGGTAAAGATGTTGTATTGAATCAAAAATGGCTCCTACTTGCTTATCTAGCTCATCCATCGCTTCGTTCGTTTGTGCCCGCATGTCGATTGCAAAGGTAGCACTTCCAGGTATAATGTTGGTGCTCTTACTACCAGCTTGGAAGTTCGTCATTTTTACAGAATGGGGGACGGTTGGATCTAAATGAATCTTACTCAGTAATTGTACAATTTGTGCACCAACTTCAATCGCATTCGTATTTAAGTGCGGTCTTGCCCCATGTGCGTCTACACCAATAATCTTCGCTTTGTATGTTTTACATGCTCCATGCACAATAACTGGAGCTGCATCGTGCATCGGTGTCTCTTGTTTTGGTCGTAAATGGACGCCAAATAAATAATCGACATCTTCTACAACACCTTTTTCTACTAATTTTAATGCGCCAGTTCCTGTTTCTTCTGCAGGTTGAAAAATAAACTTTATCGCTACCTTGTCTTGAAGACTGGGGCTTTGTTTTATTTTCCATAACACCCCTAATACCATAGCCATATGTGCGTCATGTCCACAAGAATGATTGGCTTGAAATGTGCCATCTACCTCTTGCCAAAGTGCGTCGATATCAGCTCGAATGGCTACCACTGGTAAATCTTTTTCAAAGTTTCCAAATCGCCCAATAACCCCTGTGTGATCTGTGAATGTATGCACATCACACCCTGCTTTTTGAAGAATGTACTTGATATAGTTGGTCGTTTCTTTCTCTTCCCAACTAATTTCTGCATGGTTATGTAAATGATGGAACGTGCCTTTTATCTTTTGTTCTAAGCTAGTCATGAGAGGTAATCTCCTTTCCTGTTTATAAAGTGTTGTAAGTCTTCCACTTTAAGAATTGAAAGAGATGGGTTGAAAAATCAAAGTCAGCTAACAGCATCTCCATTCCTTTTTTGTAAGAGGGGTGTAGGTCATACCCATAAAATACGAAACAATTAGGGGAGAATGAAAGACTGCCCTAATTGATATTCACTTTACAAGAGTGGAAGTTTAAAAAGTTTTTAAACTATTATTTTAATTTAGTATTGAAATAAATTATATGCTTTATTATAATATCATGCAAGTTAATAAAATTTAGAAAAATCGGAGGAGATTATGAAAAATTCATCAGGATTCACACAAAAAGACAAGAAGAAGCTAGGCTTGCCAGATGCTTATGTTATTTTATTTATGATTTTAGTGCTAGCTGCTATTGCCACGTATATTATCCCAGCGGGGAGTTTTGAGCGGGAAACAGTGGATGACAAAACGATAGTAGTGCCTGATAGTTATCAACAAGCCGAGCAAGAGCCAGCTTCATTTATGGATTTATTTGTATCTATTCAACAGGGAATGATTGATTCAGCAGGACTTATCTTCTTAGTACTTATCATTGGTGGTGCTTTTGGAGTTATTGAGTATACAGGAGCTATCGATGCACTTATTATGAAGACAATTAATAAAACGAAGAATAAGGAATATTTACTGATTATTCTCGTTAGTACGTTATTTTCGATATTTGGAGCATTAGGAATTATAGTAAATGCTGTCATTGCATTTATACCAATTGGGATTATCCTAGCGCGTTCTATGAAATTAGACGCTATTGTTGGCGTGTCCATTATATATTTGGGAGCTTATGCAGGGTTTAACACAGCATTTCTTGATCCGTTAACAACAGGGATGGCTCAGGAAATTGCTCAAGTTCCTCTTTTCTCAGGTATTAGCTATCGAATCCTCATTTATGTAACTGTACTTGGATCTACGATTGGCTATATTTGGTGGTATGCGAATCGAATTAAAAAAGATCCAACCAAAAGTGTATTAGGAGACAACCCATTTCCAAAATCAGAAGAAAAAGCTTTCGAAAGTATTCCTGCACAACTTACCACTGTTCATAAGTTAGTATTAACATGGCTAGCGGTTGGCATAGCTATTTATGTGTTTGGTGTCTTTCAGTATGATTGGTCGCTAAACCAAATGGCCGCTATGTTTATCGTTATTGCAATAGGAACAGCTTTTCTTGCTAGAATGCATCCTAATGAACTCGTTACACAATTTTTTAATGGTTGCCGTGGTTTAGTATATGGAGCATTAATTATTGGAATGGCTCGTTCTATCGTTGTTGTTTTAGAAAACGGTCAAATTTTGGATACGATTGTCCAAGGGATGGCTACAATCATGGACCCATTCTCCAGTGCATTAGGCGCAAATATGATGTTTTTAGCTAATTTTTTGTTTAACATCATCGTTTCCTCTGGAAGTGGACAAGCAGTAATTGTCATGCCTATTATGACCCCTTTAGCAGATATGATGGAAATTCCAAGACAAGTAGCCGTTCAAGCATATAAAATGGGGGATGGATTTTCAAACGTCCTTACACCTATATCAGGAATTTTAATGGCTACCTTAGCAATAGCGGGTGTTTCCTGGGTGAAGTGGGTTAAATTTATTATACCTTTAGTAATTATTTGGTTTATTATCGGTATTGTCTACTTAACTGTTGCAGTATTTATTGGTTGGGGGCCTGTATAGGCTTTACGTGTATCAATATTGCCAAAATCATGAATGAATGGAAGAGAAAGAATATATGTGTAAAATATTTCTTGGTGAGGAAAGCCACGGAGACGAAAATGATTTCGATGTTTCGCTGTTGTGGATTTCCTTGTCCTGTGGGAAAGCGTAGTGTTTTTCCGCAGCGGTCATTAGCTACATTTCGCTTAGCTGGAAATATTGAGGTTGCAAAAATGTCGAGAAAAACTTGACATATATGAAAGGATTTGCTGAAAGCATCCTGTAATTATACATGATACTATGTAAACAGGAACCTAAATTTTTCCGAAAGGCTAATAAAGTCCCAATGGTAATTTGTTTTAATAAAGATAAAAGGAGTAGATGACTAGTGGATATTTCAGAAATTATTTTATATCAATTGAAAATGAAAATGAAACACCCATTTACAACAAGCTTTGGTACTGAGCAAGATCGTGATTTTTTATTAGTAGAGGTGAAAGATGCTAGTGGTCGATCTGGCTGGGGCGAAGGTGTAGCTTCCGAACGTCCGTTGTATAGTGAAGAATTTACGCAACAAAGCTGGATGATGCTTGAACAGTTTCTCATTCCAGAGGCAATGAAACAAGAGATAAGCCACCCAAACGATTTACAACATACGTTTAAACCGTATAAAGGCAATTATATGGCTAAATCAGCTTTGGAAGGTGCTATGTGGGATTTGTATGCAAAACAGCAAGAAAAGTCTTTATCTTCCATGCTAGGTGGAACCAAAAAGCAAATCGAAGTGGGGATTAGTTTAGGAATTGAGGAAAATATTGAAGAATTATTAGCGAATATTCGGGAAAAAGTGGCTGAAGGTTATAAACGAATTAAAATAAAAATTAAGCCTGGTAAAGATGTGGATGTAGTACGAGAAGTACGTAAGCATTTTCCAGATATTCCTTTAATGGTAGATGCAAACTCTGCTTATACACTGGATGATATTGACACGTTGAAAGCTTTGGATACGTTCCATTTAATGATGATCGAGCAGCCGCTTGCAGCAGATGATATCCTTGACCATGCTACGTTACAAAAAGAAATTGAAACACCAGTGTGTCTAGATGAAAGCATCCATTCTTATGAAGATGCTCGGAAAGCAATTGCTTTAGGAAGTTGCAAAATAATTAATTTAAAAATCGGTCGTGTAGGCGGATTGACCGAATCAAAACGAATTCATGACCTATGTGAACAAGCAGGGATACCCTTATGGTGTGGGGGGATGTTAGAGTCTGGTGTTGGACGCGCACACAATATTGCTATTGCTTCGCTAGCCAACTTTACACTTCCGGGAGACACAGCGTCTTCTTCTAGATATTGGGAAAAAGATATTATTAATCCGGAGGTAGTGGCAGAAGACGGTGTCTTAACAGTAAATGATGCGCCAGGAATTGGTTATAAAGTTTTAAAAGATGAGGTTGAAAAGCATACGATAAGAAAGAAACAGTTTAAAAAGTAATAGAAAAAATCAGTGGAGGTTGCTTTTGTCTCCACTGATTTTTAGTAGCTCAAGCGTATTACTTTAATACTTCTTACGAAAAAAGACATAGGTAATGTTATCACCCATGTAGACTTTTTACATCTTCTAATTAGTAAAGTAGGAGTCTTATAAAAGTGCTTGGTTGCATTTAAATAAACTACATTAAGCTTTTCGTCATTAAGAATGGAAGATAAGCCAAGTATGATCATCATCACTTTTCTTATGGGAATTTGCGGTCATTCAAGTTTTCTATAAACGTGAACTTTGTTTTAACATGTTAACAGATGATGATCATTTGTGAAAAAATGTTCAAATAGAGGTTGCAATATATTGGTCCCTATTTTTTTAGAAGAAAACTAACACAAATTGAGCGGCAACCGTACCAAAAATAAGTGAAAAAGGATAAGCCGCAGCATAAGCAATGGCTGGTTCTTCAGAATCTATTTGTAAATTTAAAGCACCGAGTCCAGGCGTACATGTTCTACCACCACATAAAGTACCTAGAGAGTAGACAACGCCGAACTTGAACAGTTTTCTTGCTGCAAAATATCCGCATAAGATGGACACAGTCGTTATAATAGTTCCACTAACAACTAATACGACACCTTGCTTTTGGATCACATCAATTAAACCTTGGCCTGCTGTTGTTCCAGCGCCTGCCAAAAATAAGACAAGACCTAATTCGCTTATAACGTGAATAGCTGGACCGTAATATCGTACATGGATGGGACCGAGTTTTCCAAAGTGCCCAATGATTAAAGCAACAATTAAAGGGCCTCCTGCTAGCCCAAGTTGCATCGTTCCTAATCCTGGTATAGGAATTGGAAGCATTCCAACTAAAATACCGACTAAAAGCGTGACACTGATGGATAGGATGTGAATATTTGTTACAGATAGTTTTTTACGAGAAAAGAATTTTTCTATTTCTTCTAATCGATTTTCACTACTTACCATCGTTAAAACGTCTCCACGAAGTAAAGGAGTATTTGGATTTTGATTTAGCTCGATTCCATCTCGTTCAATTCTGGTTACGGTTGCCCCATAATCTCTCCTCAGTCTAAGTTCTTTCATATTCTTACCAACTAAGTCTTCATCCTCAACCGTAATCTTCCGTAATTGTATATTATCAGGGTTATCCATCGTTGCATTGACTGGTTCACCAACATGTTCTCCAAAAGCTTTCAGTTCATCAGCTTCACCAACGGAAACGAGGTAATCTCCTAATAAAATAGTAGTGTCGTGAAGTGCAATCATGGTATGAACTCCTCGGATAATCCGGCTGATCACGACCGAATTACGACTAAAACCGAGCTCGCGTAATGTTTTTTTATGCAATTTTGGGTTCGTTACTTTAAATGTCATTACTTCTGGCGAGTGTTCTGTTTTTATCGGGCTGTTTGTTTTTTCTAAATCTTTGGCAAGGTTTATCTTCCCAATACGCGGTAAAAGCTGAACGAATAGTATAATAGCAAGCACGCCGAATGGATAGGCAATCCCATAACCAACAGATGCCATCGGGTCATTGGTTGCTTGCAGGGCTGCTGCTAAGCCTGAGGTATTTGTTAATGCTCCTGTTAATAACCCAATAGCTAGTGCTGTTGGCAGGTCGAAAATTTTAGCAACGACAACAGAAGTTACAGCTGCACTAATGACGATAAATAGAGAAATGAGACAAAAAACGATACCATTAGAACGCATCATACGGAAAAAACGCGGCCCCGCCTGTAGACCGACAGCAACTATGAATAAGCTAAGTCCCAAATTTTGTACTGCTGTTGATACTTGATAGCCAAAATGTCCAAAAAGCATCGCAATTACTAAAACGCCAGCTGATCCTAGACAGATGCCTTTCATTTTTATTTGTCCTAATAATGATCCTAAAAACAAAATAACAAAGACTAAAATAAGCTGTTCATTAAGTAAATCGTGTAGTAAATCTTCCATTTTAATCTCCCTCTTTTATTCTACCCAATCTATCTTACTACATCTAGATTGAAAAAACGAAAGAACTGATAAACGTTATTAATTTTTTACAATACAGTAGAAATCATTCTCGTTCACATAGAGCGAGTGACTATTTATCTTATAAATAAAACAAAGGCTTTTGCCATGTTTTCTCACGAACTCACGTGGCGACGCTACATCATCACCAACAAAAGTATATATTTTAAAAGTTTTATAGTAAAGGAAAACTACAGTTTCCGTTATAAGGTTTCGGAAAAGCCAAGTTTTTCTAAAGAGTAATGGGGTGATGATTATGTGAAAGGAAAATAAATTATAAATTAGAACATTGCACCAGTTGTTGAAAGTTTGTCACACATGAAGGAAAATGGCTTTGATAAACTATAAAAGAGTTCAAACATCGGAGGATAATATATGCATTATAATCAAAAGCAACTATGGGCAGAAGCTGTACACTTTTTGCAACTGTATCACAATGAATGTGGATTAGAAAAAGAGCTTGAATACCGACTACAAGAGGTACAACGTGAAATGGAACAAACAGGCACTTATGAGCATACGTATGGGGAATTAACCTACGGGGCGAAAGTAGCTTGGAGAAATTCTAACCGTTGTATTGGTAGGTTGTTTTGGGAGCGTATGGAAGTTATTGATGCGCGTTCTGTGAACAAAAGCCAACATGTTTTTGAAAAGTTATTGCATCACATTCGTTACGCTGGAAACAGCGGGAAAATTCGACCGTTAATTACGATATTTTCACCAACAAAAAATGGACATGCTCCAGTAAAAATATGGAACCATCAGTTGCTTCGCTACGCTGGTTACCAATCAGAGAATGGAGTGATAGGTGATCCTAATTCGATTACTTTTACACAGCAATGTCAAAAACTTGGCTGGAAAGGGGAGGGAACTCCTTTTGATTTGCTCCCATTAGTCATCCAAGTTGATGATGGGGAACTAGAGTGGATGGAGATTCCTAGCGATATTGTTTTAGAAATTCCCATCCAACATCCAACGGAAGATATTTTTGCTCAGCAAGAAGTAAAATGGTATGGTGTACCAATTATTTCTGATATGTGCTTGGAAATAGGTGGTATAAGTTATCATGCTGCCCCGTTTAACGGATGGTACATGGGAACTGAAATTGGGGCGAGAAACCTTGCTGATGAGAACCGTTATAATTTATTACCTTTAGTGGCGAAACAGTTAGGGTTAAACACAAAGCATTTAAATACATTATGGAAAGATCGCGCTTTAGTTGAATTAAACATTGCGGTTTTAGAGTCATTTAAACAAGCAGGGGTTTCCATTGTTGATCATCATACAGCAGCTAAACAATTTGCCGTATTTGAAAAGAATGAACAAAAACAAGGTAGAACAGTTACTGGTAAATGGTCATGGCTTATTCCTCCATTGTCACCAGCAACTACACATATTTTTCATAAGCCATTTGATAATACAGTGCATAAACCAAATTTTTTCTATTCAAAACATAATCAGGGTTGATTGCAAATTATAGAGGTTTTAACACTACTTTTATCAATTATCCAATAGCTATATGCAGAAAGCTTATTAAATTAGCACAACTGCTGAAGATATATTAACATATGCTTTTTCTGCGGTGGTCATTTCAAGCCTTAAGCTGTAAGAGATTCAATCTACTTGCAATATTTCTAGCTAATCGTGCATAATGTTTCCTGTAGTAACAACAAGTTATCATTGTACGTATTGTCAATACTGCTTTAAGGAGATAAACATTTTGAACACGTTTACGGTTAAGAAATCACTAAATAATAACGTCCTCATTGCTTTGGATAATCAACAAAATGAAGTCGTCTTGATTGGTAATGGAATTGGTTTTCATTATAAGAAAAAAGACATTATCCATAAAGAGCAAATAGAAAAGCTGTTTGTATTACGTGATGAACAGGCGCAGGCGCAATATAAGCAATTGCTTCCAAACATAGATCATACATTGTTGGATTCCATTGTTAAAGCGGTAGAATTAATTCAGAAACGATCACATGTTATGTTGAATGAATCCGTTCATGTGGCTCTAACTGATCATGTGTTGTTTGCTTACCATCGTATGCTAAAAGGTTTGGAAATAAAAAATCCTTTTCTTGCCGAAACAAAAGCATTATATCCTTTTGAGTATGAGATCGCCTCAGAAATTGTTGAAGACATGAATCATAGGTTAAATATTCATCTTCCTGAAGGGGAAATTGGCTTTATTGCTTTACATGTACACAGTGCCATATCGAATAAAGCTCTCTCCGATATTAATAAATACTCCCAATTGGTTACACAATTTGTCGATATTATTGAAGAACAATTGAAAATTAAAGTGGACAGAGGCGGGATAGAATACGTACGCCTTGTTCGGCATGTACGCTATACGATCGAACGCGTGTTAAAAGGGGAAACAGTAGATGAACCAGTTAAGATAGCTTCCCTCTTGAAAAAGGAATACCCAACATGTTATAATCTAGCGTGGAAATTGATTAAAATGATGCAACAAACATTAAAGCAACCTGTATATGAAGCGGAAGCGGTGTATTTAACGATGCACTTGCAACGCCTCTATCAAAAACATGACTCATAATACATTTTCCGTGTTACTGATACGATCAGGCATGAGTGGAAAGATTATGAAATAGGACAGTAGGGCACACGTATAGCCTACTGCTTGTTTCTGATCTCTACTCATGCCTTTTTTGTTCTCTGAAGTATAAATTTTTTAGGGTTTATCGTATAAGAAAAATGATGACGTTCGAGTGTTATAAATACTTTGGCGAAAAGCTGCGTTTTTCTAAAGTTTATAGTGTGAAGTAAAATGAAGGATTTCTTCATGATACTTGCTAATAAGTCATGTTTTTTTCATTTTTCTTATAGATTTTGGGAAGGATAAATGTTAAAGAAAGCTTCTCGAAATTTTAATGTTTGTTGTTGCATAAAGGAGGAAAAAAGATGTTTAAGAAAGCTTTTGGTGTTTTACAAAAAGTTGGTAAAGCACTTATGCTTCCAGTCGCGTTATTACCGGCTGCTGGTTTATTGCTTGGATTTGGTAATGCTGCCCAGCAAGAGACGATGTTAGGATACTTACCGTTTCTAAAAGCGGATTGGATTCAATTAGTTGCTACTGTTATGGAAGATGCCGGTGGAATTATTTTTAGTAACTTGGCGCTTATCTTTGCGATTGGTGTAGCAATCGGTTTAGCGAGTGATGGAGCAGCTGGTTTAGCAGCTCTTGTAGGTTATTTAGTCTTAAACCAAGTGATGGGTTCTTGGATCGATGTTACCCCAGAAATGATCGAATCAGACCCTGGATTTGCTTCTGTATTAGGGATTCCTACGTTACAAACAGGCGTGTTTGGAGGTATCATTGTAGGTTTGATTGCCGCGTTTTGTTATAATCGCTATCACAATATTGAAATGCCCGCTTTTCTTGGTTTCTTTGCTGGAAAGCGATTTGTACCAATTGTTACGGCCGCGTTCTCATTTCTTGCAGGTATTGCGCTATTATTTGTTTGGCCACCTGTGCAAGATGCGATGAATAGTGCATCCTATTGGTTAATTGAGGAAGGAACATATTTAGCTGTTTTCTTCTTTGGATTTGTAAAAAGATTACTTATTCCATTTGGATTGCACCATATTTTCCATGCACCGTTTTGGTATGAATTTGGTTCGTATACTACCGTAGCAGGTGATTTAGTTCGTGGAGATATGACTATTTTCTTTGCCCAGTTAAAAGATGGGGTAGAAATTACAGCTGGTAACTTTATGGCAGGGGAATTTCCAGTTATGATGTTCGGTTTACCAGCAGCAGCATTAGCTATGTATCACACAGCACGACCAGAAAAGAAAAAGATAGTTGCTGGTTTGTTAGGTTCTGCAGCATTAACATCCTTTTTAACAGGGATTACAGAGCCGCTCGAATTTTCATTTATGTTTGTTTCGCCGCTATTATTTCTCTTACATGCGGTTTTAGATGGACTTTCATTCGTACTAATGACGTTCTTTAGTGTTAATGTCGGCTATACATTCTCCGGTGGTGCGATTGACTTTGTATTATTTGGAATTTTACCGAATAAGGAACCGTGGTGGATCACCATCCTATTAGGATTAGCATTTGCTGTTATTTACTACGTCATTTTCCGCTTTTTCATTCAGAAGTTTAACTTAATGACTCCAGGTAGGGAGAAAGTAGAAGAGGAAGAGGAAAGTAATAGTGGACAAACTGGTGAGCTTGCTTATGATGTATTAGAAGCAATGGGTGGTCAAGAAAATATTGCGCATTTAGATGCATGCATTACACGTTTACGCGTATCCGTTAATTCAATTAAAAATGTCGATAAAGAAAGATTGAAGAAGCTAGGGGCTTCAGGTGTATTGGAAGTTGGCGACAACATCCAAGCCATTTTTGGTCCACGTTCCGAAACGATTAAAGGACAAATGCAAGATATTATGTCTGGTAAAACACCACGTCCTGTGGAAACAGATCAAGAAGAAGAGGTTCAGCAACAGATTGAAGAAGTCACCCCAGAGGCAATACAAAATGAAGCTGAAACAGAAGCAATTGTTTCACCAATGAAAGGGGATCTATTGCCAATTACAGAAGTTCCTGATCAAGTATTTTCTGGAAAAATGATGGGTGATGGTTTTGCAATTGTACCAGAAGACGGACTAGTTGTTTCGCCTGTAAATGGGAAAGTGGTAAATGTTTTCCCAACTAAACACGCCATTGGTTTACAGTCAGATGGTGGAAAAGAAATTCTTATTCATGTTGGTATTGATACGGTTAATTTAAAAGGAGACGGCTTTGAAATGCTCATTGAAGAAGGAGATAAAGTCGAAGCAGGACAACCACTGCTTAAAGCAGATCTGTCCTTTATTCAAAGTAAAGGAATGCCGGTTATCACACCGATTGTATTTACCAACCTCAAAGAGGGACAACAAGTATCACTTGAGAAGAGTGGAAAAGTAGAAAGTAAAGAAGAAAACATTATTACATTGTAATAAAAAAGCTAGTTAGGGTTCTGCCTTGACTAGCTTTTCTTATTACGCTATTGAAAAACATAAAATTCAGAGCAAATGGAAGGCTATTGCCAAACCTTTATGGCAGTAGCCTTTGTTTGGCTAAGAGAGCAAGCAGACTTAACTACTAAAATGACATCCTCTATCATATACTTTTTAATACGTACGATAAAGTGAAATTTTAATTAGTTGCAGTTTTTCAATCTGCTGCTGATTGTTCAGCTCAATGCTATGACGTAAAGGCTTATAAATGACTTTATGCTGTTATCTTTTATCTTTTGTTTAATGTCCAAGCTAACATTTTCACATTCTTGAAGAAGTGGTACAGCATTTTATATTCGTGATAAAGGAGGATACAACTCATGACCACCTTGAATATTGCTATTCTTGGAGGAGGTTCAACATCTACGCCACAGTTAATAAGTCAATTTATCCAACACGAGGAAGCATTACCTATAAAAAAGATATACCTTGTTGATATTTTAGCAGGGAGAGAACGTTTATCTATCATTGCATCTTTCGTTAGACGTATGATAGAACAGGAAAATAGTAACATAGAAATAATTGAAACGCTCAATAGGCGAGAGGCATTGAAGCAGGCTGATTTTATTATTAATCAAATCAGAGTAGGTGGCTTGGATATGCGTCAAGCAGATGAAACGTTATGTTTAGAGTATGGTATCATAGCAGAGGAAGCTTCAGGTCCGGTTGGATTTATGAATGCTTTAAGAACGATACCTATTATGCTTGATATTTGTGAAGATATTGAAGAATTAGCACCAGATGCTTGGTTACTTAATTTGACGAATCCTTGCAGTATAATCACAGAAGCGATAGATAAGCATACGAATGTGAAAGTTATTGGTATCAATGATGGGCCAATGGCTTTTCGTAATCAATTTGCAAAGGCGTACGGTGTTGTCAAGAATGATATAAGTATGCAACTAATAGGGACAAGTCAATTGTTATGGGTTACGGATTTATATGTTCGTGGAAAATCAAAAATAACAGATGCCATACTTTATAAAAAGTTGCATAGTAGAAGGCAACGACAAGATATTACTGTTGATGCATATTTTTTACAAACATATGGCGTCATTGGTTGCGAATATCAGCCTTATTATTATCAGGCTGACCAAATTTTAGCAAAGCAATTAGATGTGTTTAAACAAGGTGTGCTTCCATCTGATTTTGAACTGGAAGAACGCAAGCAATTATTATCTCTATATGAACATGCAAAAACAGCTACGTTACCAAATGGAGTGGGAGATAGGCGAGGTGCAGCAGCTTTAGAAGGGGTGCTCGAGGTTATCCAAACAATCCATTATGATTTAAAGCGCATTTTACCAGTAAATATTAGAAATAATGGAGCAGTAGAAGGCTTACGGAACGATGCTTGTGTCCAGGTAAATAGTGTAGTAGAAAGACATGGGATTACACCAATCCAAGTACCTGAAATCTTACCGCATGTTCACGGATTATTACAATATATGAAAGCTTATGAATCACTGACTGTGGAAGCAGGAATATCCAAAAACATCGGGGTAGCCATTCAGGCGATGACCATGCATCCATTTGTGCCATCTGCGGAAATAGCTCATAAGCTGCTTCAAGATATGTTTATTGTAAATGAAGCTTATGTTCAACCGGTCATTTATTAACTCGAAGCAAGAGGGGTGACGTGTATGCATCGTAATTATTTTACAATGTATACTTTAAATAGTAGGAAAAGGGAAGCCTTCTATAGAACAGGAGGTTTCCCTTTTGCTTCACTATAGAAAAGTATAAAATTCTACAGCTTCCGCCATAAAGACTTGACGGTAAGTTAAGCTTTTCTAATATGAAAAGAAAGTATAAAATTTGTTGCTTTGGAATACCGATTTAACGGAATAGCCACGTCCGGCTTAAGCGCCCAGAAACTAGGCGACTTCCCGAATTGCCCTACGATAAGTCATCATCGGTCGTGCTAAATAGGAAGGCCGACTAAAAACGGGCTTGTCTTAGTGCGTCGGCATACCCCTGTTTTAGTGGCATAATTCCTAAAACTTTAGTTGATTCGCTCCATTCACTACGTTGCTAAACTGGCGCCCCGAGCCTTTGTTTTACAATAGATTTCCAATCGATACGTATTTGGTTTCTAAGTAAGGTTCAATACCTTCCAGTCCACCTTCACGACCAAGCCCACTCTCCTTCATCCCACCAAATGGGGCGTGAGCGGCAGATGGTCCGCCGTCGTTCCAGCCAACAATGCCATAATCTAAATGCTCATACAAATAAGTACCAGTACGGTAATCATTTGTAAAAAAGTAGGCAGCTAAACCAAATGGCGTATCGTTAGCAAGGCGTACAGCTTCCTCGATATTTGTAAAAGTAGTTATAGGAGCTACTGGACCAAATGTTTCCTCATGCATAATTGTCATATCCGCTGTTACTTCATTAAGTATGGTTGGGTATACAAAATAATATCCTTTCTCATGGTCTGCTTCAAATGTATCTCCTAACAATACTTTAGCACCTTTTTGCTTAGCATCATCAATATGTTCTTTAATTTTGTTATAGCCTTGTTCATTAATGATTGGTCCAATATCAATATTATCATGAAGTCCATTGCCAACAGTTAAATGTTTGGCACGTTGTACAAAAGCTGCTGCAAACTGATCTACAATGTCTTCGTGAACGATAATTCGGTTTGCACACACGCATGTTTGTCCAGCATTACGAAATTTTGAGATGATCGTTTGTTCAGCTGCAAATTCAATATCCGCATCTTTAGCAACAATCAATGGCGCATGCCCACCAAGCTCCATGGTGACATGTTTGACCGTGTTTGCACTTCCTTTAATTAAGTTTTTCCCTACAGCAGTGGAACCTGTAAAGGTAATTTTACGCACATAGTTACTTTCTGTAAATAATGCGCCAATCATTTTCCCAGAACCGACGACATATTGAATAGCGTCTTCTGGGATACCTGCCTTATGAGCTAATTCAATTATTCGAATGCCTGTTAGCGGTGTTTCAGAAGCAGGTTTGACAATAAAAGTACACCCAGAAGCTAGTGCTGGTGCTGCTTTTCTTGTCATCATGGCTGCGGGAAAATTCCAAGGTGTAATAGCAGCTACTAGACCAACAGGCTCTTTACGAACGAGGATTCGTTTTGATTCGGTGTTTGCTGGAATTGTTCGCCCGTAAATTCGCTTTGCTTCTTCTGCATACCAATCAATATAACTTGCCGCATATTCTATCTCACCATAAGATTCCTTTAGTGGCTTTCCGTTTTCCTTCGTCATCAGTTTAGCAAGTTCATCCTTATGCTCTCTGATTTGTATTGCCCAATGTTGCAGTAATTCTGACCGTTTATGTGCATGTATGCTTGCCCAAGTTGGAAAGAATGCGTACCCCTTATAAAGCGCTTTCTTTACTTCCTCACTAGGCCAGGCACTCAATTCTTCCAGTATCTCTCCAGTAGCCGGGTTTGTAACGGTGATTTTGTTAGCCAAATAGAAAACCCCTTTCTTATCACTTTAAATATAATCTCTATTTTAGTATATTCCTTGATTCATCGGAAAGAAAACATATCATATCGAAAAGGTTTAAAAATTATTGTAAGTCATTTTATGCATAAAAAAGTGGTTGCGTTTTCATGAAAAGTAACCGTTTCCGTCTTTAAAAGGAAAAAGTCTATGTTTAGTTATCCACTTGCTTAACTTAAACTAAAGAAAGCAAGAGAAATAAATCAGAAATTTTTAGGAGGAAACAAAAATGAAACATATTTTACTTGCGTGTTCAGCAGGAATGTCAACGAGCCTTTTGGTTTCCAAAATGAAAGAAGTAGCAGAAGAAAAGGGGATAGATGTGAAGATTTGGGCAGTTGCTCAAGATAAAGTAACGAAAGATATTGAACAAGCAGACGTGTTATTAATTGGTCCACAAATGCGTTTTTTAAAGAAAAAATTAGCCAAACTCGCGGATGAAGTAAATGTACATCTTGATGTTATTGATCCAACTGCTTATGGAAGAATTGATGGCGAAGCAGTCTTAAATAGAGCACTCGAACTAATGGAAGAAGCTAACTAATGGGGGGTGTTGAAAAATGAATAAATTTATGGAAATGCTTGAAAATGTATTATTACCAATTGCTGATAAATTAAATAACAACCGTTATCTAACCGCTCTTCGTGATGGATTCATGGTTGCTTTACCATTAATCATCTTTGGTTCCATTTTTGTTGTTATTGCGAACCTACCATTCCTCGATCGCGTTATAAGTGAGGATGCGTTTGCTGCTTATCAAAGTGCTTTAGGTCCTGCATCAGCAGCAACGTTAAGTATTATGGGAATGTTTGTCATTATTGGGATTGGATACAAATTGACCGAGCATTACGAAAATGAAGCTATTTATGGCGGGGTAGTTGCATTAACTGCATTTTTAATTCTGACACCGCAAGTACTTGAAGGACTGACGGGAGTTATTCCAACGGCAAGTTTAGGTGCGCAAGGTATGTTTTTAGGAATTTTTACTGCATTTATAGCAGCGGAACTTTACAATTTCTTTGTTAGAAAAGATTGGACGATTAAGATGCCAGCTGGTGTTCCCCAAGCAGTATCAAGGTCATTTAGTGCATTAATTCCAATTACATTAACATTGTCATTTTTTCTAATTATTCGAATTATTTTTAGCTACACGGGCTTTGACACAGTACAGAACTTTATTTATACAATTATTCAACAACCATTAACTCAACTCGGTAGTGGGTTGCCAGCAACTATTGTAGCTGTTTTATTAATTCAGGTATTTTGGTTTTTCGGATTACATGGACAGATTATTGTTAACTCAGTTTTTGATCCGATATGGTACACGTTAAATGAGCAAAACCTATCGGCTTTCCAAGCAGGAACGGAATTACCGAATATCGTTACAAAACAATTTATCGATTCATTTATTGTTGGAATGGGTGGATCGGGAATGACGTTAGCAGTTATAATCCTCATCTTTATTATTGGTAGAAGCAGACAAATGAAAGAGTTGGGTAAACTTGGGGCGCCAGCAGGGATATTTAATGTGAATGAGCCAATTATCTTTGGTTTACCAATTATTATGAATCCGCTTATCATTATTCCGTGGTTACTTGCTCCAGTAGTGGTTACCATTATTACGTATTTTGCTATGGCGACCGGGCTTGTTCCACCACCAGCTGGAGTTATTGTTCCGTGGACAACTCCTGTTGTATTAAATGGTTTTTTAGCTACAGGAAACGCTTGGCAAGGCGGGTTGTTGCAAGCAGTCAACTTAGTTGTTGTTATGATGATTTGGTGGCCATTCTTGAAGATTATGGACAAGAGTTATTACGAGAAAGAAAAAGCAGCAAAGAAAAGTTAATGAGTAAATGGACGAGGTGAGAAATATGGATCAAACAACTGAAATTGCTTTTCAAATTATTTTACATGCTGGTAATGGAAAATCTAGTGTGATGGAAGCAATCCAAGAAGCGAAAATAGGGAATTTTAATAAAGCAGATCAATTAGTTGAAGAAGCAGCAGAAGAACTTGGAAAAGCACATGAATATCAAACGAAATTATTACACAATGAAGCTCGAGGAGAAGGAAACATTATTAACGTTATGCTCATCCACTCACAAGACCATTTAATGACTTCTATGACGATGAGGGATTTAGCAATCGAAATTATTGAGATTTATCGTAATAAATAGTTGAGGAGGTATTGCATTGACAGTAGAATATAAATTTCCAGCAAATTTTTGGTGGGGAAGTGCAACGTCTGCTACGCAAATAGAAGGTGCAGCAGAAAAAGATGGGAAAGCGAAAAACATCTGGGATTATTGGTATGAAACCGAACCGAATCGTTTTTTTGACCAAGTAGGTCCAGCGAGAGCATCTGATTTTTATCAACGATATAAGGAAGATATTCAATTAATGAAACAGATTGGACATAATAGTTTTCGTCTATCTATTTCATGGTCCCGTTTAATGCCGAACGGACAAATGAATGAACAAGCGGTAGAATTTTATAATGGTGTGATTAATGAATTAATAGACAATGATATCGAGCCATTCGTTAATCTATTTCACTTTGATATGCCACTTGCTTACCAACAATTTGGTGGATGGGAAAATCGCGAAGTTGTAGATAGCTATCAATCTTATGCGGAGATGTGTTTCAAACTTTTTGGTGATCGAGTGAAAAAATGGTTTACATTCAATGAGCCGATTGTCCCTGTTGAAGGTGGGTATCTGTACGATTTTCATTATCCTAATATTGTGGATGCTCAAAAAGCGGTGCAAGTAGCATACCATACGATGATTGCTAACGCAAAAGTAATTAAGGCTTTTCGTAAGCTAAATGATCCACATAGTCAAATTGGAATTATATTAAATTTAACACCATCTTATCCAAGAAGCAGTAACCCAACTGATCTACGTGCTTCAAAAATAGCAGATCTATTTTTTAACCGTAGTTTCTTGGATCCAGCTGTATTAGGTGAATATCCTGATGAGCTAATTGCCATCCTAAAAGAACATGGTCAGTTACCGCAAACAAAACAGGGTGATAAAGAACTACTAAAAAACAATACGGTAGATATTTTAGGAATTAATTATTACCAGCCACGTCGTGTGAAAGCAAAAGAATATTTACCTAATCCATACGCTCCATTTATGCCTGATATGTTTTTTGATCTTTATGAAATGCCAGGTAGAAAAATGAACCCGCATCGTGGATGGGAAATATACGAAAAAGGTATTTACGATATCTTAATGAATTTAAAGGAAAACTATGGTAATATATCGTCGTTTATTTCTGAAAATGGCATGGGCGTTCAGAATGAAGAGCGATTTATAAAAGAGGGTCAAATTCAAGATGAATACCGCATTGAATTTATTCGGGAACATTTAAAATGGGTACATCGAGCTGTGCAAGAAAAATGCAATGTGAAAGGGTATCATTTATGGACATTTATGGATAACTGGTCTTGGATGAATGCCTACAAAAATCGCTATGGATTTTATTCTGTGGACTTAAATACGATGGAGCGGAAACCGAAAAAGAGTGCAGAATGGTTTAAAGAAGTGTCTCTAAACAATGGTTTTTAGCATTTAGATACCCATCCACACGTCCACATGGTGTGGATGGGGTAGAACAAAGGCTTAGGGAGCCCGTTTAGCAACGTAGCGACTGGAACGAATCAACTAAAATAAAGGAATCATGCCACTAAAACAGCGGTATGCCGACGTGGGGGCGGCAAGCCCGTTTTTAGTCGGCCTTCCTCTTAGTTACGAACCGATGATGACTTACTTAGCTTAGGGCAATGGAGTGAAGTAGTATAGTTGCTGGGCGCTGGAGCCGGACGTGGCTTATTTGGTTATGGTGTTATACACAAGCCTCTAAGTTTATACTATCTTATCTTTTAAAAAAGAAGATATAGATTTAAATAAAGTTATTTGAAAAAATAAGAAAAGAGAATTTCGTTGTCTATATTGTCCTGTCCCCTTGATTTTAAAGAGAATAATGAGGAGAATTTAGATGCTTACAACTAGGATGCGAATGATATTAAAAAAATTAATGCTTGTTGATTCTCCGTTGACAGGGAAATTTTTGGCTCAGTTAAATAAGGTTACAGCAAGAACGACAAGAGAAGATATAAAAAAACTGGATTCATTAATACGTCAATATGGAGCCAAGGTAGAAGCTGTTGTGTCAAAAGGTTATCAGCTGACTATTTTTGATGAAGAAAAGTTTCGCGATTTTTTGCATACAATCGTTCATCTGGAAGATCAAAAAAATAGGTCTATCTCACAATTACCTGAAGACAGAGAGATACAAATTATTCGTCGGTTATTAGTAACGAAAGGTTATGTGAAGCTAGAGCAATTAGCTGATGAACTGTATGTTAGTAAATCTACTGTGCAAAATGATTTAAAACAAGTAAAGGAGCGGCTAAAGCTTTATTCGATTCAGATTCATGCAAGACCAAACTATGGTCTTAAATTACAAGGTGACGAATTGAAATTACGCTTTTGTATGGCTGAATACATTGTTGATCGAACACATAGACATGGTGAGCCTCCCCATCATCCTGCAATCCCATCCATACGTAAGGAAGACTTTGTTGCCATTGACAACATTATTATGGAACAAATAAAACAGAATCATATTAGTATGTCGGATGTAGCGATTCAGAATTTGCTCATTCATATATTAATTGCTTATGAACGAATAAAAGACGGCAAATATATAACATTGCAGTCTAGTGAATTGGAACAAATTGTTAATCAATCGGAATATGAAGTAGCTAAACGCATTGTTCAGAACGTAGAAAGGCATTTACACATACAGTTTCCTCATTCAGAAACAGCCTATATCGCCATTCACTTATTGGGAACAAAAATGATCGCTCCACTTGAACAGGCAGGCGGATTGGAAGAAAACTTAGTTGCACCTGATATTTTGCCAATTATTATGCAGATGCTAAAAAAAATAGATGAAGAGTATCATTTAGGGATTCAACATGATAAAGAACTGATAGTCGCTTTGGGGTTACATCTCAAGCCTGCTATTAATCGGTATAAATATGGTATGAACATTCGAAATCCATTATTAGCAGATATTAAAAAAAGCTATCCATTAGCTTTTGAATCAGCCGTTCTAGGCGGTATAATTATTGAAAAAATGACAGGTAGTGAATTTGATGAAAACGAGATCGGGTATATTTCTTTGCATATCGGTGCGGCAATGGAGCGGAAAAATTTCCACACGGGACCAAAGCGTTGCTTAATTGTATGCGCATCAGGGTTTGGTACAGCACAATTAATATATTATAAAGTAAAAACGGAATTTAGAGATGCTGTTGAAGTGATTGGTGTTATTGAATTGTATAAGTTAAAGGACTATCAACTAAGTAATATAGACTTTATTATTAGTTCTGTAGCAATTGATCAAGACATAGGCATACCTGTAATTCGAGTTAATGCTATATTAGAAAAATCAGACATGGAAAACATTACATCATTTATTCATGATCAAGAATCGATTAGAACCTATTTTCAGCCACAGCTCGTATTTTTGCAACAAGATTTGAAGAATAGGGATGAGATACTTCACTATTTATATCAGCAAATAAACCAGATGGGATTAGTACCAAATAGTTATTTAGAACACATTTATGAACGAGAGGAAATTGCTGCCACGTCATATGGTAACTTAGTTGCTATTCCTCACCCTGTCATGCCTCAATCTAAGAAAACTTTTTTAACGGTTTGCACATTAAAAAGGGCAGTGGATTGGGGAGGTAAACCTGTTCAATTTATTTGTTTATTAAATGTACAAAAAGATAGTAAAGAAGATCTGCAAGGAATGTACGATTTATTAGGAACGATCGTTAACTCAGAAAAAATCGTCCAACGTTTAATTCAAGCAACAGATTACTATGACTTTATCCGTGTTTTAGATGAATATCGTAATTGACGAGTTTATGATCCTCAAAAGCTAAATATTTTGCATGCTACCCCTTATTTCTTGATAATGAGGGGGTTTTTATGCTATCGGGAAAAACTGTGGTTTTCTACTGAATTGGCAACAAGCCAAGTTTTTAAAATATTATTTTTATTTGTGATTAGTCGAACGAAGTTATACATATGGAGAAATTGTTATGATACAGTATACTAGAGTGTGTGCTCAGTAAAGACAGTTATATAAGTTAAGTTTTCCTGTGTGCATACTGTACACAAACTATGTTAACAAGGAGGGGCTAAGATGAATGCTAGACAGAGAAAGATTATAGAAGTTCTATTATCTTATGGCAACCGTCCAATTTTAGTCAATGATCTTGCTAAACAACTTGATTGTTCAGAAAAAACAGTTCGTAATGATTTACGAACAATGGATGTTTATCTGCAAAACTACTCTTCTGCATGTTTAATTCGAAAACCTGGAACTGGTATTTATTTAGAAATAAATAAACGAGATAAGCAAAACTTGTTTCATGCACTTTTTCGTGAAAATAAATCATCGTATCAACGGCTTATGGAAATAGCTTATCGTTTATTAACTGATAAAAACCCACTCACGTTGCAACAGCTTAGTATGGATCACTTTGTCCATCATACTGCTATAAAGAGTGATCTTGAAACGATTCAGCAGTGGTTTGAAAGTTTTGGATTGGTTATTGAATCAAGGCAAAAGCTAGGTCATTACTTAAAAGGGGAAGAATTAAACAAACGAATGGCTTTGGCACATATAGAGGAAATTGCGAATCAACAAGCAACGTTTTTAAAAAATGTATTTGCGCCCTTTGAAATTGCTACAGTAAGACAAATACTAGACCAAATGATAGAAAAATGGAAAATTCCCATGACAAGTCATGCGCTAGATAATTTAGTTGTCCATATACTTGTTATGGTACAACGTACAAAGCAGTCTAACCCAATTATAATTGATAAGCATGGTTTATCTATGAATGATACGAACGAGTATCGAGCGGCTGCTTGGTGTTTAGATCAGCTTGAACACAAATTTGGGATTACGTTAGCTCATGACGAGACGATATATTTAACTTGGCATTTACGTGGAAGTAAAAAATATTCGCTACATACATCCACGGAAGAAGAAATCACCTACCAGGTATTATCGACAATGATTGAGACAATGCAACAGTTGACGCATGTATCCTTTCATGAAGATGAACAACTAATCAATGGACTTATGATTCATTTAGAAGCTGTTACCAATCGTTTGCTGTATGGATTTCCAATTAGTAATCCATTGTTACAGGACATAAAAAAGATGTACCCGTATATGCTGAGTATGGTGACGCTGTCTTTAGAGAAGGTGAGTGAGAAATTTCCATTTGATATACCTGAGGAAGAAGCAGCTTATATAGTTCTGCATTTTCAAGCTTCCATAGAAAGGTTAGATGCTGAAAATTATGCAGTACCTCGAGTGTTAATTGTTTGTGATATGGGAATAGGGATGTCTAGATTACTGCAAGCAAAAGTGGAAAAACAGTATCAAGAAATGAAAATTGTAGGAACTGTTGGGAAGGGAGAAGTGCAACGTTTTATAAAGCGAGAACAAGTGCATTTAATTATATCGACTACGCCTATAGAAAAAATTAATATCCCAACGATTATTATTTCTCCGCTTTTAGAAGCAACTGATAAAGAAAAATTGCAACGATTTCTGAAGAAAAAAGCGGGTCGTTCTTCTGTTTTGGCTACCAGTCCTCAAGTTTTACATGATTTTATGGAAGAAGAATTACTGTTTCTAAATATTAATCCTCAACATCGTTTTCAAGTAGTTGAGATGCTAGGAAATGCGTTATACAAACAAGGTAAAGTAGAGAAATCATATGTCCACCAAGCGCTTTTGCGTGAAAGGAAGTCAGCTACAGCAATTGGTGGTGGCATAGCTATTCCACATGGAGATCCGACACTTGTTATTGCTTCCACGATTGCCATTGCTGTTTTAACCGAGCCGTTGGAGTGGGGAAAAGAAGAGGTGTCAATTGTGTTTATGTTGGCTTTAGCGAATGAAAAAGCGAATCCAATTAAAGCAATTATTCATAAGCTATCATCACTATCAAACGACCCAATGACAGTAAGAGATTTATTAAATGCTACTGATAAGCAAACATTCTTACGTGTGTTGACAGAAAAAGAGTGGTAAGTAACGGTTCGTCGTGCTTTTTTATTTCCACTATAGGAAAGTATGAAATTTTAAGGTTTATAAGAAAAACTACAGCTTTCGCATAAGATAAGACTTGGCAACAAGCCAAGTTTTTCTAATAAGAGTTGAAGGTAAGCTACGTTTTCTTTCATGCGAATGGAAAAAAACAACCGTCTAGAAACATTGAAATATTAATAAAATATTATTACCATAGTTCCGGAAAGAATAAAGAATATATTGTAGGTAAAGCTACTGTATACTAAGTTTGTAAGCAATTATAAATCATAAATGTAAAATAGATGAGTAGGAGGCGTAATGATGAAAATAGTTGCTGTTACAGCGTGTCCGGTAGGAATTGCTCATACGTATATGGCGGCTGAAAACTTACAAAAAGCTGGTGAGAAACTAGGTGTTGACATAAAAGTCGAAACACAAGGTTCTATTGGTGTAGAGAATGCATTGACGGATGAGGATATTGAAGAAGCAGATGGTGTAATTATAGCAAGTGATAAAGAAGTCACGAAGGAACGTTTTATTGGAAAAAGGTTAATTGCTACTGGAGTACAGGAAGGGATAAAACGTCCAGAAGAATTAATAAACCGATTTGCCACCGAAGATGTACCTGTTTATCAAGCTGATTTAATGTCCGCAAACGACGTGAAAAAAAAGAAAAAAGAGAAAGAAAACCCCATATATCGACATTTGATGAGTGGAGTTTCCTATATGATTCCTTTTATTGTAGTTGGTGGATTGCTGATAGCTCTTGCACTAACTTTAGGTGGTGAACAAACACCAGGAGGAATTGTTATTCCTGAAGATTCGTTTTGGAAAAAGGTAGAAGAAATTGGCGCGGCATCCTTTAGCTTTATGGTGCCTATATTGGCAGGTTTTATCGCTGTTAGTATTGCTGACCGTCCAGGCTTAGCTCCCGGAATTATTGGTGGGTTTATCGCTGCAAATGGTAGCTTTTATGGAAGTGAAGCAGGTGCAGGTTTTATTGGCGGTATTATTGCAGGTTTTCTTGCGGGTTATATTACATTAGCTATTAAGAAGATTAAAGTGCCACAAGCCATTCAACCTGTAATGCCAATTATTTTTATACCAATCTTAGCAACTTTAGCAGTTGGGTTATTATTTGTTTATGTTGTTGGTGCGCCAGTAGCACAAGTGTTTGAATCGTTAACGGCATGGCTAGAAGGGATGCAAGGAGCAAGTTCTATACTGCTCGCTCTAATTTTAGGGGCTATGATTTCCATAGATATGGGTGGTCCTTTTAATAAAGTAGCCTTCTTATTTGGTTCAGCCATGATTGCAGAAGGAAATTATGAAATTATGGGACCAATTGCTGTTGCTATCTGTATTCCACCTTTAGGAATGGGACTAGCAACGTTTATGAATAAACGTAAATATCAGCCCGCAGAGCAACAAGCAGGAAAAGCAAGTTTCACTATGGGACTATTTGGCATAACGGAAGGAGCGATTCCTTTTGCTGCGCAAGATCCATTGCGAGTTATTCCAAGTATTATGATTGGTTCCATGACCGGTTCTGTCATTGCGATGATTGGGAATGTGGGTGATCGAGTAGCTCACGGTGGTCCTATTGTCGCTGTACTAGGAGCAGTAGATAATGTGCTTATGTTCTTTGTAGCTGCCATCATCGGTACGATTGTTACGGCTTTCATGGTTAACTTTCTTAAAAGAGATGTATCAGGAACGCACAAGGGAAATAATGCATCACCTAAACGAGCGGAAGAAGATGCTTCATCTAAAACGACTGAGATCACGAAATTAACGGATATTGTAACGAACGATTTAATTCATTTAGATCTTCAAGGAAATACAAAAGAAGAAGTATTAGATGAGTTAATAGCTAGTATGAAACAAGCAGGAGTAGTACTTGACGCAGAAGCATATAAGCAAGTTGTCATCGCTCGAGAGCATGAAGGGACGACAGGAATGGGGATGAGCATTGCTATCCCACATGGAAAATCCGAAGCAGTAAAAGAACCGGCTGTAGCTTTTGGTATGCATCGCGCCGGAGTTGATTGGGAAAGTTTAGACGGAAACCCTGCTAAATTAATATTCATGATTGCCGTGCCTACAGAGAGGGCTGGAGACGATCATTTAAAAATATTACAAATGCTTTCAAGGAAATTAATGGATGACAATTACAGAGAAAAATTACTTCATGTAACAACAAAAGATGAAGCGCATCGATTATTAATGGAAATTCAATAAAATGAAATTACAATAAGTTGTTTTTTTATCCCAGGCTGCTTGTTCGTAGCCAAAAAAATTATTATGGGGAAAGCCACATTTTTTGTATGAGAAATCTCTGTAAGTGCTTTTCATAGTACATGGTGGCTTTCCCAATTGAGTTATGGTTTTTTCTTATACGATAACCACTAAAATTTGATGACTTCCAAATAGTACATGGGGTTACCTAAAGGCTATGAAATAAGGTATGTAGTAGGTGCTGGCATCTCGCATTTCAACGGGTCTAACGCGCAAATTCTGTTCCTGAAATGAGAGTTTTTACAGCTCATAATATAGCGATAAACATGAACGCGGCTTCCGTTTATACTATAAGAAAAACGACAGCTTTCACCATAAGACTTGGCGCCAAAGCAAGTTTTTCTAATGAGCGAGAGGTGAGATTTAAGCTCATTCCTTTTCTTTGGTATAATAATGTCGTTCAAGCTATCACATGAGCACAATTCGTGAAGAAAAATGGGGTGCATCATTGAAGTTTGAGATGCTTTTCAACTATGTTCGTACAATTGGAGGAATGAATGTGTATCAAGAACCGATCTTTTTAAAACCTGTATTTCAAGAGAGAATATGGGGTGGAGGAAAGTTAAAGTCAATGTTTCAGTATGCTATTCCATCAAATCAAACTGGGGAAGCGTGGGTTATTTCTGCTCATCCTCATGGACCAAGTGAAATAATAAACGGCCCCCTTGCTGGTCAAACATTAGCAGATGCGTGGAATAACCATCGTGAATTATTTAACAAAGAATCTAATCGTAGTGAAGCATACCCGTTATTGGTGAAAATACTAGATGCAGATGATAATTTATCTGTACAAGTACATCCTGATGATACGTACGCAAGAAAGGTAGAAAAACAGCCGTATGGTAAAACAGAATGCTGGTACGTTTTACAAGCAGACTCGGGTTCGGAACTTATTTTAGGACACCATGCCAAAACAAAAGAAGAGCTAGCCAAGATGATGGATGAAGGAAAGTGGGACCAACTATTACAACGAATTCCTGTAAAAGCAGGTGATTTTGTTTACGTACCTAGTGGCACTATTCATGCGATAGGTAAAGGTATTGTTATACTAGAAACGCAGCAAAGTTCAGATATTACGTATCGAGTCTATGATTATGATCGCACAGATAGTCATGGAAATACACGAGAATTACATTTGGAGAAAGCAAAAGAAGTTACAAATATTCCCCACCAAGCTTCTGTATTTGATCAGAAACAGAGTCAAATAGATGATTTGCAAATAAAGCAATTGGTTAAAGAACATTATTTCACCGTCTACCACTGGAGAATAAATGGACAAGTAACAAAACAGTTAGACGCTGATTTTCTTCAATGTAGCGTAATCTCTGGGAAAGCAGAAATTGAAATAAATGAGCAGTCATTCGCCATACAAAAAGGTGATCATTTTATTTTGCCACATGGAATTACCACTTATCGCTTGGCAGGGGATGCTGAATTAATCGTTTCGCATACGTGAAGTCTATATGATGCCTTATAAGTTAGCACATTGTGAATAACGATTTTTTCTATTGCGTTCACTGTATCATTCGTCCGTTTTGCCAACCACGGATTTTAATGTAAATTCAAGATGTATAATTCCAATTCGCCTGTATCAAAATAGTAAAAAACGAATAGCAGGTTGGTGATTGAAAATGGTATACAGGCGATTTTTTTACATTTGTAGTATCACTTTATTTTGTACTATTTCTTTTGGCTGGTTGGACAGACCGAACCATTCTTATGGAGCTATTTTGCATGAATGGAAGCAAGAAAGCTCAGATATTAATTACATACATACGGGTAGTCATGAATTTACGTACTGGAAGAATTTTATGAGACATAAACGTACGTGTCATATATCACAAAAAATAAAAACAACCGTATATTATTGTGATTTACATAATCACACAAAATCCAAAACCGTTCATGTAGAAACTGTACATAGTGAACAACATTCATAAGTGAGTTATTCATAATATAAATATTGTGTTTTTTTTGTGTTTAGCAAAACACGTGTTGTCGCAATTTTCATGGCGAAAAAACGCTGTTGTTTTGCTTTTACCGCAACATTTTATACTCCCCTATAGCAAAAAGACTCTCTTATAGAAAACCTTACCTAAAAAAGTAGAGAAGATTTTAGTTATTGATGTGCTCGAAAATATACTTTTTTTCATCCAAGCAGGATGTTCTGTATTTTCCATGTTAAACGTTGGAAATTGCTGTTCAACTGCTCTACAACAATAAAAAAATAATTACATTTTATTTAACGGATGTAGGATGGGGTCTCCTGATTGAACGATCGTTTTCTTTGTGCTAATAATTGAAGTAGTCAAAGGGGAGGGATGTTACGTGATTACACATTTACAAGATACTGTCTTGTTAAATAATGGAGTAGAAATGCCTGGTTTGGGCTTAGGCGTCTATAAAGTTGAAGATGGAAAAACGGTTCAAACTGCAGTCCAAGCAGCATTGGAGACAGGCTACCGTATGATAGACACTGCCTCTTTTTATGACAATGAAGTAGGTGTTGGGGAAGCCATTAAGCAGTCAAATCTTCCCCGTGAAGAGTTATTTGTTACAACAAAGGTATGGAATGACGAACAAGGATACGCAAAGACGAAGGAAGCTTTTGAAAAGAGCTTGCAAGGGCTTGGCTTGGACTATATAGATCTCTATTTAATTCACTGGCCAGTGAAAGGGATGTATGTAGAGACTTGGAAAGCTATGGAAGAACTGTATGAAAGCGGTCAAGTCCGTGCGATTGGAGTTAGCAATTTTCACCAACAGCATGTAGAAAATTTGTTAGCTAATAGTAAAATAGTTCCTGCTATCAACCAAGTTGAATATCACCCCCATTTAACACAGGAGCCGTTGTATGCGTTTTGCAAACAACAAGGTATCCAGTTAGAGGCATGGTCCCCTTTAAAACGAGGGCGACTAATGGACGAGCCGTATTTACTAAGCTTAGCTGAAAAATATGAAAAGACTGTAGCCCAAGTTATTTTGCGTTGGGATATTCAAAACGAAGTAATAACGATTCCGAAATCAACGAATCCCAGACGAATTAAAGAAAATGCTACTATTTTTGATTTTTCATTAACTGAAAAAGAAATGCAAGAAATTAGCTGTTTAAATCAAAATGAACGAAGTGGAACAAACCCAGATAGTTACGATTAACAATGATGTCTACGGTTTCTCTCCTTATTCTACTTGTCAGCTCTAAAATCAGGCTTATTCCATTGTAAACGTATGAAAATAAACGATTTGGGAAAAACAATACATATATTGCTACTAGCATCGCAAAGCAAATATGTTACTATACGTTTGGAGGTATACAATGGAAAAGCAAATGCTTCACCAACAATTAGAGTTGGCTACACGGCAATTTACAGACGCTTACGAGCTTATCCAACAGGCTAAAACAAGTGGAAATGAGGAAGAGTTGATGCAAGCACAAAACCAGCTGTTACAGGTGGACCACTTATTGAAACAAACACAGTATCAAGCAGGACAAGATGCTTTAGACAACCCGCAATTTCAACAAACCTTTGAAAAGTTGCATAATGCAAGACAAGAAATTGAAACGTATCGACAAAATCACCAATAAAGTGAATGTACAAGCCGTGGTGGGGCCTTTCCCTCACGGCTTGTACATGTTTTTAGGGAATCTTGACTCAGCACCAGAAAATGCTATCATATATTTCCTTCTTCTTTTTTTGCAATCTATCAAACATTTCGCTAGGCTATGGCCTACATTTCCATTTTTATAACAGGTTGCTGTACTGTTATTACCCACTTGTCTTACAGTACTAAATCCCCTTTTTCGTAAGAGGTCTTTATCCCCCTTGGGCTACTAAACCTTCGTGTGAGATAAAAGAAAAGCCCCACAGAGATTTATTTTAAGGTTGGAGTGGTTTGTAGAGTATGTATAAAAACAGGCTAGCAAACGATAGAGCTAGTTGTTATATTTTCCACCTGGTGAAGTGGAAATTGATATTACAAATATAGCTACAGTTGATACTGTTAAGCAAGCGTAGTGTTTTTCTATATTGGTCTCTAGTTTCAACTGTTGTATTAAAAAAATGTGAAAATATAGATGTTATAACTATGTAGAAAAAACTTGACACACATCTCTCTACTATATCATTTGTAAAGAATTGAAAAACTTGAGACAATGAGTTGTATACATATCGGAAATGGGTTAATTTGAGGAGGGCATTTACACAGAATGAAGAAAAAAGTATACATGAACCACGATGGTGGAGTCGATGATTTAGTATCGTTATTTTTATTATTGCAAATGGAAGATGTTGATCTAGTAGGTGTTAGCGTCATCCCAGCAGACTGTTATTTGGAACCCGCAATATATGCAAGTCGCAAAATAATTGATCGGTTTGGGCAAGGAAAAGAGATAGAAGTAGCAGCTTCTACTTCACGTGGAAAAAACCCATTTCCCAAAGATTGGCGCATGCATGCTTTTTATGTAGATGCACTACCAATACTCAATGAGCATTTACCAATCCAAACGAAGGAAGCAGAATTACCAGCACATCAACACCTTATTCAAACTTTAAGAAATAGTAATGAACGAGTGACATTATTATTCGTCGGTCCATTAACGGATTTGGCAAGAGCATTGGACGAAGCACCAGATATTGAGGAAAAGATTGAAAAACTCGTTTGGATGGGTGGCACGTTTTTATCGAATGGAAATGTAGAAGAGCCTGAACACGATGGAACAGCTGAGTGGAACGCATTTTGGGACCCAGAAGCTGCAAGAATAGTCTGGGATAGTGAGATTACTATTGATTTAGTAGCATTAGAAAGCACGAATAATGTGCCACTAACGGTAGATGTTCGTAATAAATGGGCGAAAGAAAGAGAAGATATAGGAATAGACTTTTTAGGACAATGTTATGCAATGGTGCCCCCACTTGTCCACTTTCAAACGAATTCAACATATTTTCTATGGGATGTACTTACAACAGCAACGATAGGAAATTCAAATGTAATTAAAAGGAAAATCGTTCGATGTTTCGTTCATCCTGATGGAAAAAGTCAGGGACGAACAGAACTGAATAAACAAGGGCGTGAAGTAAACCTTGTCTATGAAGTGAATCGGGAACAATTTTTTTCCTACATAACAGATCTCGCTAGACAAAAGTAGTGTAGTTATATCGCCAATTCTTTAGAGAGTCTAAAATGTACTATTTTATACTTTTTTATCGTGTTGAAAATAGAATACATGCATCATGATTGACATGAAATATCATTTATGGTATTTAAAAATATGAGTTTAAGTAGAGGAGAGGATCTTATGGCAAAACAGCAATTTAAAGCGGAATCCAAACGTTTGTTAGAATTAATGATTAATTCCATTTATTCGCAGCGTGAAGTGTTTTTACGAGAATTAATTTCCAATGCAAGTGATGCGATGGATAAAATGTATTACCGTAGCTTAACAGATGAAAATTTAACTTTTAATCAAGAAGATTATTATATTAAACTTATCCCAAACAAAGAAGATCGTACTTTGCAAGTTATTGATACGGGAATTGGCATGACGAAAGACGAACTAGAAACAAACTTAGGAACAATAGCAAAAAGTGGTTCATTTGCTTTTAAAAATGACACGGAACTAAAAGATGGCCGTGATATTATTGGGCAATTTGGTGTTGGTTTTTACGCGGCATTTATGGTGGCAGATAAAGTAACGGTGATTACGAAATCAGTGGATAGCGACCAAGCATACCAGTGGGAATCAACAGGGACAGATGGTTATACTATTACACCGGCCGATAAAGAAAGCGTAGGCACAGAAATTATTGTAAAGATGAAGGAAAACGAAGAGGAAGACTCGTTTGATACATTTTTAGACGAGCATCAATTACAACAAATTATTAAAAAGTATTCGGATTTCATTCGTTATCCAATTAAAATGGATGTTACAAAGAGCAAGCCGAAAGAGGAAGAAAGTGAAGAATACGTAGATTATGTAGAAGAAGAAACGATTAATAGTATGATCCCAATCTGGAAAAAGAATAAAAGTGAATTAACAGAAGACGATTACACGAATTTTTACCAAGAAAAAAGATATGGTTTCGATAAACCGTTAAAATCAATGCATATTAATGTGGATGGTACAGTTCGCTATAATGCTATTTTATTCATTCCAGAAAATGCACCATTTGATTATTATTCGCCAGAATTTGAAAAAGGACTCGAACTTTATTCCAACGGTGTATTAATTATGGATAAGTGTGCAGATCTTCTACCAGATTATTTTAGCTTTGTTAAAGGTATGGTAGATTCAGAAGATTTGTCTTTAAATATTTCACGAGAAATGTTACAGCATGACAGACAGTTGAAAGTGATTGCAAAAAACATGACGAAAAAAATTAAAACACAACTACAGCACCTATTACGTGATGATCGTGAAAAGTATGAAACATTTTATCAAGCCTTTGGCAGACAGCTGAAATTTGGTGTATATAATGACTTTGGTGCGAATAAAGAAACACTGCAGGATTTGCTTATGTTCTATTCATCAAAGGAAAAGAAATTAGTCACGCTGGATGAATATGTACAACGTATGCCAGAAGACCAGTCGTATATTTATTATGCTGCTGGTGAATCTATTGATCGCATTGAAAAATTACCACAAACGGAGATGGTAGCAGATAAAGGGTATGAAATTTTATATTTCACCGAAGAAGTAGATGAATTTGCAATTAAAATGATGCGAGAATATAAAGAGAAAGAATTTAAATCTGTATCTAGTGGCGATCTTGGTTTAGAGGATGACACAAAAGATGAAGCAGATGAAGAGATACAAGAAGAAAATAAAGCATTGTTTACGGCCATGAAGGAACATCTAGGAGATAAAGTAAAAGATGTCCGAGCTTCTAAACGTTTGAAATCACACCCTGTATGCTTAACAGCTGAGGGCGAAATTTCTTTGGAAATGGAAAAAGTAATTAATGCAATGCCGAATAATCAACAAATAAAGGCTGAAAAGATATTAGAAATTAACGTAAATCATGACGTATTCCAAACATTAAAGTCTCATAAAGATGATAAGGAAAAAATAGGTTTATATACAAACCTATTGTATAATCAGGCGTTATTAATTGAAGGTATACCTGTAAACGACCCTGTTGAATTTACGAATGATATTTGTAAAGTCATGGTTTAAGGAACGAAGGCTCGGAGTGCCCGTTTAGCAACCAACGTAGCGACTGGAACGAATTTAGAAATCATGCCACTAAAACAGGAGTATGCCGATGCCAGGCGGCAACCTCGTCTTTAGTCGGTCTTCCTTATTAGGGACGAACCGATGATGACTTAGCTTAGGATGATTTCGTGAAGTCGCCTAGTTGCTGGGCGATGGAGCCGGATGTAGCTATTCGGTTATTTCCTTATCCCACTAGCACCTCATTTTATACTTCCTTATTTTATAAGAAAAGCCAGACGCCAATCTTCCAAACATGGGAATGCGTCTGGCTGATTTTTTTTGCACTGTAGAGATTTCACTCTGGCAAGACATCTTGTCTCGTAATTAGTGAACTACCAACGTGAAGAAAAATCGGTTCTGGTGTGGAAAAAACTTTATATACGCACCGATTTTTTCTAAAAGACTATTCGTTACTGTAAAAATTGTGTATCTACTAACCCTTTCAGATTTGGTTTGTCTTTGAGAAACTCTAAATCATAGGAAGCATTAGAAAAATCCTGTAGTACATCGCTATCCACTTCGG
The DNA here is from genome assembly GCF_013393565.1 of Virgibacillus sp. Classification (NCBI taxonomy): domain Bacteria; kingdom Bacillati; phylum Bacillota; class Bacilli; order Caryophanales; family Bacillaceae; genus Virgibacillus; species Virgibacillus sp. Next base: position 74,550 of record NZ_JABXHF010000002.1, on the reverse strand, counting down.
ATGTGAAATCAATACGCTTCCACGCCTTATCAATGACTTGTTTGGACAGCTTTTGTTCCGTAATGTCTGCAATCTTTTTAATAGCAATCGTTTTGGCTTTCTCAGGATTATCTTGAATAAACGCTGTTGCTTGCTGATGTGCGTTCACCATATGTTGCACGAGCTCTTGATTGTTTTTGGCTAAATCTTGAGAAGTTACAAATACTGCAGCAGGCAATATTTCTCCCCAAGCGACTTCAGGTGTGTCGATCAACACTTTTCCGCTTCCTTCTGCTTCAATTACAGATGCCCAAGGTTCTGGCACTGTAGCAACATCAATCTTCTCAGAGATAAACATACTGTGATAAGTTGCAGGCTTTCCAGTCACATGTTTCATTTTTCCTTGGACTCGATCAGATGTTAGATTATATTCTTTCTTCATCTGAGCTTCAAATTGTACATTATGCGTACAACCAACTCGTGGAGAAATAAACGTCTTATTTGCTAAATCTTTCGGGCTTTCAATCCCTGCTTTATTGCGAGCCATAATGACAGTGCCACCAGTCGATCCTCCTGCTACAATGTTAATCTTTGCCCCGCTAGCAAAGTGGTTCATTGCGGGGCCAGGACCAACAAGACCTCCTTCAATTTCACCAGTTTCTAATGCAGTCATAAATGCAGAACCATCAGGAAAATATTGATATTCAACTTTTATACCGTTTGGCATCTCGGATTCATACATTTTTTCTTCTTCTGCGACCATTCCTGCAACATGATTAATATTGGGAAAGTAACCAATGGTTATTTTTTCTTTATTGTCAGCATCCTTATTTCCTTTAGCACAACCTGCTAACACCGCAATGAAAACAATAAATAAATATAAAAACAGTTTTCTCTTTCTCATTTTCGTCATCCTTTCTAAATACATATTTGAACTAGCATGTAAGGATAGGGAATCGGCAAAGTTTATTTTCCTATTGTTTTAATAAGCCCCAGCGTTTCATGACATTACGTTCAATTTTAGAAAAGATGCCATGATCTACAGTTGCTCCTATAACACCAATAACTATAATGATTGCAATGACTTGATCCATCCGAGCATAATCTTGCGCATATCTTAGTGAATAGCCTAACCCAGGGCCATTACTTAATAATTCTCCTGCCATTAATGCACGCCAGCTAAAGGCCCATGCAAGCCTAATACCCGTCATATAATATGGCGTGCCAGCAGGCATTTCAACTCTGTAAAAAAGTTGCAACCCACTAATCCCCATCGTTTTTGCTGCACGTATTAATGGAGGGGAAATGTTTTGAATGGCTGATCTTACTTGAAGCGCCATGACAAAAGTTCCTCCTAGCACAACTACGAATACAACAGAAAACTCGGTAAAACCAAACAACATAATCGCAAGTGGCACCCAAACAATACTTGGTATACTTTGCATTCCTATCAAATACATTCCTACCGTTTCATTGGCAACTTTTGACTTGCCAAGAATAAGCCCAATAACAGTTCCTAAGAATAATGCTGTGGTCATTCCAAGTAGAAGGTGCTTAAAGCTTGCTCCCAAAGCAAATAAAAAATCGCCGTTCATAAATCCGTTATATAGGGCATGAGCTACAGCTTTAGGGGAAGGAAATACGATTGCTTCAAAAATACCTACCGTGTGAACCAATTGCCAAATAGTTATAAGGAAAACCAAAAATAGTAGTTGCTTGCTAAGCATTTTGAATTTCATTTGACCATTCATCCTTTAATGCTTTATTCCATTCATCTTTTAAAAGCTTTCTAATCTTTTTCTCCAAAATAATGATTTGTTCATCTTCTCGTTTACGTGGCCTGTTTAGATTGATATTTACATCACTTATTATTCGTCCGGGATTGGTTCCCATGACTATGACTCTGTCAGAAAGGATGAGTGCTTCCTTAATGCTATGCGTTACAAACAATATCGTTTGCTTCTTTTTCTGCCAAATATCAAGCAATCTGTCTTGAAGGTTCTCTCTTGTTTGCTCATCTAAAGCGGCAAACGGTTCATCCATTAATAATATTTTTGGATTCATTGCTAAGGCACGAGCAATGGCTACTCGCTGTTGCATCCCACCTGAAAGTTCATGAATATAATGATGTTGAAATTTATCTAGCTGAACTAACTGTAGAAAATAAGCAACTTGCTCTTCTGCTTCCTTCTTTTTGAACCGTTTTTTAATTGGAAATAAGATGTTTTCTTTAACGTTGAGCCATGGAAGTAAGGAAGGTTGCTGGAACACCATTCCTCGATCTGGCCCAGGGCCACTGATAGGTTCGCGGTTTAGCTTTATCGTTCCTTCTGTTGTCTCCTCCAGACCAGCAATCATAGAAAGTAAAGTCGACTTCCCACAACCAGATGGGCCAAGTATAGAGACGAATTGATTTTCATTTATACTTATCATCACATCTGAAAAAACGGGGAAATGTACTTGTTGTTTGTCATCCCAAAAGGATTTATTTACATGTTCGATTTCTAAAAGCAAAGATGAAAACCTCCTTGGCAACATAAAGTTTATTATTCCTATAATAAAAGTAGGAATTATTGAGGTTATTATACGCAAACAATGGTGGTTTCGTCAACGAAAATTACAAAAATAGTACAATTAAATAAATATGTAGCCGATTGATTAAGATAGTTAACATAGCAAAAGCCGAACAATTAAATAAAATTGCTCGGCTTATTAGCGGTGCTATTAGAAAATTAAATTTTAAGATTTACCGTATAAGAAAGATGATAGCTTGTGTTAAAAAACTTGTCGATAAGCCAAGTTTTTCTTAACCTTTATCATACCTTAACGATTATTGCATATGCATTTACTACACAATAGAAGTGGTTTAAAATAATACACTTACTGTTTTATAGCATATGCTTCGCTAACTTTTTCCACCCAATCAAATGGATCTACCTCTTTACCGTATTGAATGTTCGTCAGTGTTGTATATAATGATTTAGCTAATTCACCTGTTTTCCCATTGTTAATGATTAAATCTTTACCTTCCCAACTTAGTTGACCAATTGGTGAGATAACTGCTGCTGTTCCTGTGCCGAAAGCTTCTTCCAATTCTCCATCAAGATATGCTTGATATAACTCTTCCATTGACAGCTTTTCTTCCATAACAGGAATATTCCAGTGTTTCAATAACTGAATAACAGAATTACGCGTAACTCCTTCTAGAATACTTCCATTTAGTATAGGAGTATAGACATTTCCATTTATTCTAAAGAATACATTCATACTTCCAACTTCTTCAATATATTTCTTTTCCACTCCATCAAGCCAAAGTACTTGAGCAAATCCTTTTTGGGAGCATATTTCTTGTGCCTTTAGGCTCGAAGCGTAGTTTCCGCCTGTTTTTGCTTCCCCAGTACCACCTTTCACTGCTCGCACGTACTGGTTTTCCACAGCAATTTTCACGGGGTTAATGCCTTCTTTATAATAAGCTCCCACTGGTGATAAAATGATTATGAACTTGTATTGATGGGAAGGTGCCACGCCAATATAAGGTTCTGTTGAAATAATGAATGGGCGAATATAAAGCGATGTTCCTTCTGCAGTTGGTATCCACTCTTTATCTAAATAGATTAATTGTTTTAGAGCTTCCAGTATAAACGCTTCATCAATCGCAGGAATACATAAGCGATCATTGGATTTGTTTAATCGCTGCAAATTCTTTTCCGGACGAAATAATTGAATTTCTCCTTCAGGCGTTTGATATGCCTTTAATCCTTCAAAAACGGATTGGCCATAATGAAAAATCATTGCTGATGGGTCAATCGTTAAAGGTTGATAAGGGACAATGCGAGCATCGTGCCAACCTAAAGGCTCAGAATAATCCATGACAAACATGTGATCGGTAAATATTCTCCCGAATTCTAGTTGGTCTGTTTGAGGTTTTTCCTTCTTGACTGCACAATGGTTAACTTTAACTGTCCATTCTTCCATGATACTATCCCCTTAGCTGTAAAATTTTATTAACTATATTAGTCTATATTTTCAATAAAATCAACCCTAAATACTTACTTTTTCTATTTTTCGTAAAATGTTGTATACTTTACATTATTGTATGTAAGGCTAAAAGGAGATGTATGGATGGTTAAAGCAATTATTTTTGATTTGGACGATACACTCTTATGGGATAAGAAAAGTGTTGCTGAATCTTTTCGGGCAACCTGTAATATGGCGAGAGATGTGTATCCGCAAATTGATCTCGAGCGTTTAGAGCAGAATGTGAGAACAGAAGCACGTGCCTTGTATGCGTCTTTTCCGACGTATGCATTTACACAAATGATTGGGATTAATCCTTTTGAGGGGCTTTGGGGAGACTTTGATGATGGCGGAAGAGAGTTTGACAAATTAAAGCAAATTGCCCCTGAATACCGAAAATCAGCCTGGAAACGGGGGTTAGAAAAAACTGGGGTCTTAGATGAACAATTAGGGGAAACGTTGGCGGAAGCATTTCCTAAGGTGAGAAAACAGAAACCGATTGTATTTTCTAGTACATTTAAAGTGTTAGACGCATTACGTGCAGATTATAAATTAGGTTTATTAACAAATGGTTCACCGAGTTTACAACAAACGAAACTTGATATGACCCCTCAGCTGACGCCTTACTTTGATGAAATCGTTGTTTCAGGCGCATTTGGGAGTGGGAAGCCTGATCCAGCCATTTTTCAACATATGCTTGAAAAATTAGAGGTAGATCCATTCGAAGCTTTAATGGTTGGTGATAATTTAACTACAGATATAGTAGGGGCCTTCAAAAGTGAGATGGCTTCTATATGGATAAATTGGAATAATATAGACAGTAACGGTTGCCCCACTTTTGAAGTAGATGACTTATTACAAGTATTAGATGTTGTTTATAACAGGCTTGGGAAAGCAAAAGGCACTTTCAAAATTTGAAAAAATTTTAGGGTTAGCTTATAAGCAAAAGGAAGGCTGTCGCCAAATAATTGGCGATAAGCCAAGTTTTTTATTTAATGAAGCATACCCAATACATCTGTTCTTTTTCTTGTAGCGAAATTCCCCTGTATCCTTTCTTAATCAATTGCTGTTGTTTTGTAATATCTTGTATGTTTACTGCCTGTTTGTCACTATAAAATGGAGTATCATCGGTTGTATGCAAATCACGAAATAGGATGTAGCGTAATTTACCATTGTATTTTTCTTTAAGCGAACAAATAGCCATCCTTAAAGCAAGTTTGTCTTTTAAGCTAGCAATATTTAATGGAGCAACAGTCGTAGCTACATAGCGGAAGGATTGCTGATCAATTTGATCAAATAATAATCTCCCCATGTAGGTTTGCAGCCGATTGCCTCGAAACGCAGGATGAACATTTGATATTTCCGAATAAAGCATTTTTTTACGTTGATATTCGTTTAGCCGGAGGTCTATTCCTAAATGTTCGGGATCATTCATTTTGGGAATGAGCATAGCACGAAATGCAATTAACTTGTTATTAACAAAGACCCCAATGATAGAACCATAGCCTCCTAAAATAGATTTATATTCCTCTGCTGTTAAGGGTTGAAGAAAATCTGGCACTTCCAAGGCATTTTTAACCATTGTCTGCAAATGTAAGATCTCATGTATATCTTCTTTATGTAAAAAACGAACGAAAAATGCTTGACCATGCAAAGGTAATTTCCCTGTAGTAATAATCGATGTATGCATGCAATCCCCTTCTTTTATTTAGATTTTTTGTTTACTTGATTAAAAAGTATAAATCTTTAAATATTTATAGTGTAAGCATAACGACGGCGTTTTGTCGCCATAAAAGCTTAATGATAGCTAAAGTTGGTTTAAAGGCTTACATTGATTTTTTTCTAATCAATGTCGTCTGCTGAGAGCGATCTGTTTTTTCAATTTTTGTAATGGTGAACCCAGTATAGGCATAAATCAAGGCAATAATTGGTACGGTGAAATTTAAAATAGCATAAGGTGCATAACTAAAGGCATGCACCTCTAGAGTTGTGTAGATGAAGACCCCACAAGTATTCCAAGGAATAAAGACAGAAGTTAGTGTTCCACCATCCTCTAGAGATCTTGATAAGTTCTTCGAATGTAAGCCTTTCTTTTTATATACGGTAGCAAACATTCTAGATGGAACGACAATGGAAATATACTGCTCAGAACATGTTGCATTCGTTAAAAAAGCTGCTCCTAATGTAGATGCAATTAAATTCCCAGTTGATTTTATGAATTTTAATAGTTGATCCATCATCGCTTTTAGCATCCCCGAATATTCCATGATCCCTCCAAAAGTCATAGCGACAATGGTCATCGACACGGTATACATCATAGACATCAGTCCACCGCGATTAAATAATTCAACAACCATTTCGTTGCTTGTATCTATCGTGTAGCCATTTTGCAACACTTGTAGCGCATAGGATGGGTCGTCTCCTTGCACGAATATTTGCGAGAAAAAGCCCATAACGATTCCGGTTGCGATAGCAGGCACAGCGGGTACTTTGAACATAACCAGTACGATGACAAGTAGTGGTATAAGCAAAAGATATGGAGACATGACAAAATTCGCCTGCATGTCTAAGATGGTTTGCGTAATTCTTTCATTCTCAATGGCATCTTTTCCGAAGTCTCTTCCTATGTAAGTAAAAACGAGTAAAGCAATGATTAAACTTGGTACTGTTGTATATAGCATATGTTTAATATGAACGAATAAATCTGTATTTGTCAAACCTGAAGCTAGATTCGTAGTGTCTGATAAAGGAGACATTTTATCTCCAAAATAAGAGCCTGAAATAACTGCACCTGCAACTATAGGAGCTGGGATTCCCATACTCATTCCTATTCCCATGCCAGCAACCCCAATCGTTCCCATTGTTGCCCAAGAGCTGCCAACGGTTAAAGCTACAATAGCGCATATAATTGTAATCGTTACCAAAAAAATAGACGGTGAAATGATCTTTAAACCGTAATAAATCATGGTGGCAACAATACCACCACCAATCCAAGCACCAATAGTTAATCCAACAAGCATAATAATGATAATGGCCGGTAGTGCTAATCGTATGCCGCGAAACATCATCTCTTCTATTTCTTTCCATGAATAGCCTTGTTTCCAAGCTACAAGCGCGGCTGTTCCTGTGCCAATAATGAGTGGCAAGTGGGGTTCTCCTTGAAAAGCCACAATGGTTAGTATCATGGAAGTAATCATCACACAAAGAGGTGTAAGCGCCCACCAAACGCTAATATCTTTTTTAGATATTTCGGTCATGCAAAAGCTCCTTTCTGTAAAAAATAAAATAGTAAAATTCATTTTAATTAGAAATGAAAGAATTGTCAATTTATTGTTTCTTAGTTTACAAACGTTGAGGGTGTTCTGTTGGGGGCTATTCATTGGTGAGTCATATGAAAATAGGTTAAAAAAACAATCTTTGGTAGGAGTTTTTTCGTGCTAGATAAGGGGGAGAATACGAACAGTGAACGTTTCTCATGGTACAACAAAAGCCAAACAACTAGCATTTAATTGTTCGGCTTTTGTTATATAGTAGTTGCTGATCTTCAACATGAGCGCAAAAATATAATGTGTTATAAATCGATAGAAATAGCTTTATGAATTTCTTCAAGCTGTTCTAATGCTTCTAATTCTATCTTTTCTATATGTCTGTCTACTGTCATAACCATAATGGCATTTCCACCAACATCGGCACGATCTACTTGCATGGTTGCAATGTTTATCTCTTTTGTAGCTAGCAGGCTGCCCATTTTACCAATAACGCCTGGTTGGTCTTGATGGTGGATAACTAAAAGATGTCCTTTTGGAGTTACATCAACACTATAAGGATCTACTTTAACAATTCTAGGGCCTAATCCATTAAGCAGTGTACCGGCAACGCTTTTCTTTTCAGATTTAGTTACTATTTCTACACGCATTAAGTTTGTAAAGCCTTGCGTGGAAGAAGTCATGTTTTCATGAATAGTTAAGCCTCTTTTTTCTGCGAGGTAAAGGGCATTTACATCATTTACGTGATCACCTAAATGGCGAGCTAGCAGTCCTTTCACTGCATTCCTCGTGATTGGACCAATCTTTGGTTTAGCCACATCCCCAGAATAATAAAGGTTAATTTCTTGAATTGGTTCATTTGCTAAATGAATAAGAAATTGGCCAAGCTTTTCAGCTAAGAGGAAATATGGCTTAATTTCTGTTAAGGCTTCTCGCGGAATAGAAGGGAGATTTACAGGATTATGAACAGCCTCTCCACGCATGAAGCGAATGATATCTTCACTAACATCTATCGCAACACTTTCTTGTGCTTCTACCGTACTTGCGCCTAAATGAGGAGTAGCAATTATTTCAGGTAATTCTAATAAACGGTGTTCATAAAATGGCTCTTCTTCAAATACATCGAGAGCAGCTCCAGCAACTTTTTTATTTTGGATGGCATCATACAGTGCCGCTTCATCAATGATTCCACCTCGAGCACAATTAATAATGTAAACACCGTCCTTCATTGCTTCGAAGGCTTGTTGATTTAAAAGATATCGCGTTTCCTTTAATAATGGCGTGTGAATGGTAATGAAATCCGCTTGCGCATAAACATTTTCAAGGGAACCTTTTTTAATACCTAATTTACTTGCTTGTTCTTCTGTTAAAAACGGGTCGTATGCGATTATACGCATCCGTTGTCCTTTCGCTCGGTAGGCGACTTCTGCTCCGATACGACCAAATCCAATGATGCCTAATGTCTTATTTTTTAGCTCTTTGCCAATATATTTTTTCCGATCCCATTGTTTGTTTTTTAAAGATAAATATGCTTGTGGAATTTTTCTAGATAAAGCCATCATCATTGCCATTGTATGTTCAGCTGCTGAATTTGTATTACCATTCGGTGCGTTTACAACAATGATTCCTTGCTCTGTTGCAGCATCTAGATCAATATTATCAACCCCCACACCAGCTCTGCCAATGATTTTTAAATGGGTTGCTTTCGCAATGAGTGCACGCGTTACTTGTGTTTGACTTCTAACTATTAAGGCGTCATATTCTGAAATTCGTTCAAACAGTTCCGTATTTGTCCATTCTGTTCCAATATCTAATTGAATCTCTTCTGTTTCTAATAAAGGGGTAATTCCTTCTTGGCTTAAAGGATCAGCAATTAATACTCTAAATCCCATCTTTCGTCTTCCTCCCAGTGTAATTCGTTTTATTATATATAGAATTGTTTGTTTTACAGCAATAGAATCTATGAGGCAACGTACATATCCCCAGATAAATTTATTATATGGTACAATATATTTTTTTTATTTTAGAAAGGATGAAATTTATTTACAATTTGTCATCAACCCTTCATTTTCAAATAGGCAGCTTGGGCAGCTTGTACGCCTGTTCCAAGCTCTACGTGTTTACCAATTTGTTGTAAACCAATTTCGATAATGCTTATTACTTGTAACACATCAGCAGGGGAACAGTAGCCCATATGTCCAATTCGAAAAATTTGTCCTTTTAAATGTTGCTGTCCTCCCGCTAAAGTTAAACCAAAATCGTTTTTAACGATCTTTCGTAAGTCTTCAGATGCAAAATCTCCTGGTTTTACAGCAGTAACTGTTGGGGAAGCATTTTTATCCGATGTAAGCAATGGAATGGATAAAGCTTTAAATGCTTCCCGAGTCATATTCTTCATCATCTCATGGCGATGGAAAATATTTTCTAATCCTTCTTCCTCCACGAGGGTAAGGGCTTGTTTTAAGCCTTGTAGTAAGGATACTGCTGGTGTGAAGGGGGTCGAATCTTCTTGAAGTTTAAGACGATACCTGCGCATATCTAAATAAAATCTAGCATGTGGATTTTTTTCAATAACGTCCCAGGCACGTTTGCTTGCAGCTATAAAAGCTAGTCCTGCAGGGAGCATCATTGCTTTTTGCGATCCGGTTACAACGACATCTAATCCCCATTCATCCATTTTTGTTTCTGTTCCCCCAATACAAGAGACGCCGTCAACGATAAATAGTGCTTCCGATTCATTGTGCACGACTTCTGCAAGTTGCTTAATTGGATTTAATACGGCTGTAGAAGTTTCACAGAAAGTCGCAAACACTGCTTTAACATTGGGATGTTGTTGCAGTAAAGATGCTAATTGTTTCGGGTCAGCTGCTTCCCCCCAAGGGACCAAATATTTATGGGCTTCAATGTGATACTCATCACAAATTTTTGTAAAACGTTCACCAAATGCGCCTGTGACAATTACAAGCACTTCTTCTTCCGGTTGTACGGTATTTACGACTGCTGTTTCTAATGCTGCGGTACCACTTGCAGTATAAATAAGTACATCCTCTTTTGTACCAAAGATAGGTTTTAATTTTTCCTTCACAATCTTTAACAGTTCTTTCATTTCTTGTCCTCGGTGTCCAAACATAGGCTGTGCCATTGCACGTTCTACACTAGGTGGAATTGGTGTTGGGCCAGGAATTCTAAGTAGATGTTGATCGGGTTGCATGATTATCTCCTTTCAAACTAGTTGCTTTATTTTGATATTTTTTCTGAATAATAGTTAACAGCATAGCAGAACTTTATATATTGTCAATAAATTTAAGCTATTTGTTTTAAATTTTTTGACTGTAGATAAGTATAAAATTATAGGATTCTTTACACTATAGAAAAGGATAAAAATTTAGGGGTATACCTTACTATGAGTAAAATGAAGGCTTCTACTCGAATGAATTGTCAATAGATCTTTCGTTTTTCTAAAAAGCTTCATGAACCCTTTGTCATAAAGAATGGTGACAGCTAATTTTTTCTTATACTATAACCCTTAAAACTTTTATACTTGCCTATAGTGTAAGAATAGAGCGTCGCTAATTAGATTAGCTAACTATTTTTTGTTTTCGTTCCTGAAAAATAGTTTATAATGGAAAGTATAGATGATAACTTAGCGAGGTGTAACCATGAAGTTTGTGTTTGATTTAGACGGAACGATATGTTTCAACGGTAAACCACTTTCAAATACGATTGTCCAATGTTTAAAACAGTTAAATAAAAATGACGTTATCTTTGCATCGGCTAGACCAATCAGGGATATGCTTCCAGTGCTTCCTAAAGATTTTCATTCTTATACGCTCATTGGTGGAAATGGTTCACTGATTTATCAAGATAATAAGCTATTACACGCCCAAACATTTACCAATCAACAGCTGCGTGTCATTTTAAAGCTAGTTGAGGAGCAGGAAGCGACTTTCTTAATGGATAGTGATTGGGACTATGTGTATACAGGCCCAAAGGATCATCCGATTGTACACAATCTGGACCAAGGAAAATTAGCTCAACATGTAGCCGTTGATCAACTTTCCTCTGTAGTAAAAATATTATTCATTACGATGAAGGATTACGAAATTTTATTCACTCAATTACAGCACTTGGACATAACTGTTCACGAACATCGTAATGAACAACTTATTGACGTAAGCCCAAGAAATATTGATAAGTGGAGTGCGTTACAAGTATTAGGTATAAAGCCGAACAGTTATATAGCTTTTGGCAATGATGCGAATGATATCTCCATGTTCCAACATGCTGCACAGGCAATTATGATTGACTATCACGATCAATTGTCACGATTTGCTGATGAGCACGTTTCTTACCAAGAAGATGGAGAAAAAGCAATTGTGGAAAAAATCCAATCCATCTATTCTGAAACCGTGTATATTTAGTATGGTGCTTCATGCAAGTAGCTTTGGAGTTGGAATATCGTACAGCTTTGTAATTTGTTGCAGCACGTATACAATAAAAGGAAAGTTGATATCAAATATGAGGAGAAAGATATATGTACAAAAACTCAGATCGATTCTTAACTTCTTTTAATCGAATTGAAAAAATGCTCCGTTCTTTCATGATACATAAAAAGGATGTAAGCTTTTCTAAAACAGTAAAAATTCTGCGGAATTCAAATGCATTAGTGAGCCAATACAGTGATGATTTGCTTGAGTTTGCGGAACTTAGAAATGCAATCGTGCATAATAAAGTGGATATGACTTATGCCATAGCTGAACCACATGATGAAATTGTTGAAAGAATTGAATGGATTGAAGAGGAGCTAAGAAAGCCTAAACTCGTTATTCCTACGTTTCAAAAGTATGTATATTGTTTTCAAAGTAATGATGAATTAAATAAATTGTTAAAGGTTATTCATGAAAAAAGATTGTCTAAATTTCCCATTTATGAAGGTAAAGTGTACCGAGGTTTGCTTACCCAAAAAGGAATTACAAATTGGTTGGCGAGCATAGATCAACGAGGTGAAATGTTAAAAAGTAGCTATCACTTAAAAGATATTTTTCCTTTTGAAAACAATGAGAATTCGAGGTTTATTGCTCAGGATACCACTTTGTATGAGGCAATTGAAATGTTTAAAGAACATACAAGTAGGGGCAAGCGATTAGAAGCCTTGCTCATCACTTCGAATGGTGAACCTTCAGCCGAATTATTAGGTATTATTACAGCGTGGGATATTTTGGAGATTTCATAGTTTGAAATAGCTTGAAGCGTTATGTAGCTTGTCTGTAGATGGCATGATCAATGAAATGATTGGCTATGCTATAGTAATATCATAACTAAGATAAATCATGTCGGCATAGTAACTGTTGCGAGCTTAGTAAAGGCATGTGATCTCCAATCTACCCGCTTATTAATAGTTCTTTTAAATGGATTATAAATAAATTTTAGTTTAAGATAAATAGTTTAAGTTTAATGATTAAGGTGGATTCTAATATGACTCTAGTATCAATTGATTTTGAAACTGCTAACGAAAAACGGACAAGCCCTTGTGCAGTTGGCATCGTTGTATCAGATGGGACACAAATAGTGGATGAGTACTATAGTTTGATAAATCCGCTTACAGATTTTCGAGCAATGAACATACGAATACATGGTATTACGCCAGAACATGTTCGTTATGCTCCAACTTTTACAGATGTTTGGCCAGTCCTTTCTACATACTTACAGCAAGGTATGGTTATTGCTCATAATGCGAGCTTTGATATGAGTGTTCTAAGAAATACATTAGATCGTTTTGGGTTAACATACCCTGACTTGAATTATCTATGTACAGTTATGCTTGCAAAACAAATATGGCCACAGCTACATAATCATAAATTGGATACATTGGCTACCTTCCATCAAATCCCTTTTGAACATCATCATGCTTTAGAAGATGCCCGTGTTGCAGCAAAACTTTTTTCTAAATCTTTAAATGAAAGTAAACAGCATACAATAGAAGGCTTATTAGCTATGTATCATATACAAAGTGGTAAGATTTTTCATCATGGGTATCATGCACCAAAGAAAAAGAAAATGCGTCAATATAAACAGATTTTTCTTACTTAAATCCCCTTTGTATAAAATAAAGATAACTGCATAGGAAGTTGCTGCTTGGATCACACTATTGTAGTAGGAGGTGTGATCCGTGAAAGAAGAGCAACATGCATATCGTTCTAAGCGTGCTCAAAGTAGTGTCAATCCGCAAGGTCTGTCTGAAGATAAAAAAGATCATCGTCCAAAAACGCAACTAGAAGATAGGGCGAAAAAGAAAAATACGAAGATCTAATAGTAGATAAATTGCAGAGCTATTGATTCCTAATCTAAGCATCTGTGAACAGCTTTTGAAAAATAAGTGTAATTTTTGTGGTTCAATTAATCATCCGTTGCTTTTTTTATTGATTTTTTTGTTAGCGGTGGTATAATAAATTTACAAGCTGCAATGTACGTATTTTATTTAGTTTTAACCTCTAATGAATGAATAGGGAGTTTTATATCGAAGCTTTAATGTCGTGCCGTCTTCGAGCGGAAGACAGGACAGTTTCTGCAAACACCCACTTAGCGAAGTGGTGGTTTAAAACTTTTTATTACAAAATACGGCAATTGTGGCCTGTAAGATAAATAATACGACCGACCAGTTCTTTTATTGGAACTGGTCGTTTTTAATTGTCTAGGAAATTATAAAATTTAGCAGCTGTGGATAAACTACTAAGTTATTTAGCCACGTCCGGCTCCAGCGCCCAGCAACTAGGCGACTTCACGAAATCGCCCTACGATAAGTCATCATCGGTTCGTTCCTCACCGTGATTCCTTTATCTCAGTTGATTCGTTCCAGTCGCTACGTTGCTGAACGGGCGCTTGCGCCTTTGTTCTTGGCTGCGTTTGATGTGACCTTCTATATTCTTTTGGAGATTTATTGTTGAATTGCTTAAAAACTCTGGAAAAGTAATTTTGGTCTTTAAAGCCAACAGAAATGCTAATGTTATAAATGGTTTCATTCGTATGGAGTAAAAGTTTTTTCGCACTATTTATTCTGAATTCAGTTACAATTTTTTTGAATGGTTTATTCTCCATCGAAAGTAAATGACTTAAGTAATTGGGGCTGATTTCTAGGTAATTCGCTAGATCTTCTAGGCGAAGATTTACATTATTAAAATGATGTTCTAAATACAAAAGCGATCTTTCTAAATAATTAAATTCTCGCTTTTGCTTTTGAACTTGAGCATGTTTGATGACAGTGATGCAAAATAGAATGAATTCTTGCACAATTGTGTACAGAACTGGATGATTTAAAATGATTTGAAACGTATGGTGGTACGCTTCTTCCACAACTTCTATTTTAGATAATTTACAGTTATTAATAAACCGTCGCACCTGTGCAAGAACACTTGTAAGTTGAATTCGGACAATCTCTGGTTCGGGATAATTGTTAAACGGTCTTGTAAACGTTTGATATAAATAATCTTTAATACTCTCAATATCTCCTTTTTCTAAGCTCTCCATCCAAAATCTCTGTTCATCAGAAGTTAAAAAAGGATCGAAAGATGAGAAAGTGTAAACTTGATCAACTACAAATACCTGATTAAACCCTTTGTAAAATCTCATGTTAAGCACAGTTTTTGTCACTACATAGGCTTGATGCAGATCGATAATATCCATCTCGTTTTTATAAATAGCGATATTTATGTTGAAGTCAAATGCTTCTCTCCATAACTGCATTATTTTTGAGACTTCGAATTTGATGTTCTCCGTTGTATACGGATAAGTTACATACGCTAAACAAACAATTCGGTTATGCAGTGGATAAAGCTCAATTTTAAATGGTGGGCTATTATTGTATAACCATGTAAATAAATCCTGTATGTGTGCTTGCTTTTCTGGTTCTATCAGCAAAAAAATGGGCTGAACAGGGTCTGATAAAGAAGTTTTTAAAAATAAGGAATGGTATATTTCGTGACTTCTTGAAATGTATTCCATAGGCTGACTGCTGTGCTCTATTTTTGTTGCGTTTGTTAGTGCTTTTTTTAATAGTGTAAGGTTAAGTGGTTTGACAAGTAGTGATTTGCTTTGCAGTTCAATAGCTTGCGAGGCTCTTTCAAAGACAGGCTCTGCTGTTGTTGTAATTAAGCTTTTGGAATACCTGCGAATGTTCGTAGCAAAAGCTGCAAAATTAGTAGGAGAAAGCAATTCCAGTTCGAGTATGACGACATGCGGTTTTCCTTTGCTTAAAAGCATATTTGCTTGTTTGATATTCCTTGCATGAAGAATATGCTCAAATGGCAGCTGGTTGGAACGAATAAACCATTCCATTCCAGTTCTTTCCGTTTCATCTCGATCAATAATTAAAATATCCATAATCTAGACCCTTCCCTTAACGTATTGAACATCTTAATTAGGCTGTAGTATAAGATTGGAGACATGCCTAGTTTTTCTGCTTTCAATAAAAAATCCTAACTATAAAATAGTATTGCTACAAAGGAATTGCTATATCGAATTGAGTAATAAAAATATGCTAAAGTTCGTAAAAAAATCTCTTTTTTAATGATATCAGAAAAAATATAATAAAGAAAATAATAAAAATGTAAGCGCATTATTAGTTCTGGGGGTTAAGCAATGGAAAAAACAAAAATTCGAGAGGAGCAATCGTTATCGGATAAAAGAGCCGCTTGGAAGTTTGTGCTATTCAGTTTGTTTGGGATCATTTCTTTCTTTGTTCCCGTACCAATTGGAGGAGAATCATCAATTTTACTCGACCATATTGTAAGTGGAATTAAAACCACCCTCCCCATGTTTGTCATACATAGTTATACTGTTCTCATTCTTTTTCTTGGTGCTGTCTATCCAATAGCTAATAAGACATGGAGAGATAGTTTTATTAATGTAATCCTTACTTTATTTAAAGTTGTTGGATTTGTTTTTGGAACCATGCTTGTATGGAACGTTGGGCCAGCTTGGCTCTTTCATCCTGATCTCGGGCCATTTTTATTACAACAATTAATCATACCTGTTGGTATTTTAATACCCATAGGAGCTATGTTTTTAGCATTACTTGTTAACTATGGATTTTTAGAGTTCGTTGGCGTATTTATGCAAGCAATTATGCGCCCTGTTTTTAAAACTCCAGGACGCTCAGCAATTGATGCAGTTGCATCGTTTGTCGGTAGTTATTCGATAGGTTTATTAGTAACAAATCGAGTCTTTAATCAGGGTAAATACACAATTCGAGAGGCTTCCATTATTGCTACTGGCTTTTCTACAGTTTCTGTTACGTTCATGATAGTTATTGCAAATACGTTAAATCTAATGGATTTTTGGAACTTGTACTTTTGGATGTCTTTAATCATAACGTTTGTTGTAACAGCTATTACAGTAAGAATTTGGCCCTTAAGCAGGATAAAGAATACGTACATTAGCGGAAAAGGAAATCCTGAAACGATCATCAAAAAGAATCGATTATATCATGGATGGAAAGAAGGCATTTATGCGGCAAATCGAGCTCCTAGTATATTTTCTAGTGTAGTTGCGCATTTAAAAGAAGGATTAATGATGACAATGAATACACTCCCTTCCATAATGTCTGTAGGTCTACTTGGTTTAGTACTTGCCTATTATACACCACTATTTGATTGGTTGGCTTATATTTTTGTTCCAATTACATGGCTCTTACAAGCACCTGAAGCTCTATTAACTGCGAAAGCTGCTGCTATTTCCATTTCGGAGATATTTTTACCATCTTTACTTGTGGTGGAAGCTGAGCTTGCAACTAGATTTATAGTTGCTGTGCTTTCCGTATCATCCATTTTATTTTTTTCAGCAGTAATCCCTGTCATTATTTCAACGGATATACCAATACCGATATCTAAGATGATTATTATATGGTTTCAGAGAGTTGTGCTAACGTTATTTATCATCATACCAATAGCAAAGTTAATTTTTTGAAAAAGAGTAGTTTTAAGAAAAAGCTTTTTTACACTATAGGAGTTTTTCTAAATTTAAATAGAAGGGTGACGGTTTTACTGTGAAACCATTAGAGGGGATAAAAGTGTTAGATTTTACAAGGGTTTTAGCTGGTCCATTTGCTACAAAAATACTAGCAGATTTTGGTGCTGAAGTTATAAAAATAGAAAGAACAGGGCATGGAGACGATACACGTTCTTTTGGACCATTTCAAAATGGGTTAAGTGGCTATTTTGTTTATTTAAATACTGGAAAAAAGAGCGTTGAACTAAACTTAAAAGACCCTGACTCTATTTGTTTATTAAAGGAAATGGTGAAAGATGTAGATGTCGTAATTGAAAATTTTAGACCTGGAATTATGCGCAAATTTAATTTAGATTACGCATCTCTAAAAGCTATGAAACCAAATATTATTTATGCTTCTATTTCCGGTTTTGGACAAGAAGGCGTCTGGAGTAATAAGCCTGCCTATGATCTTATTGCACAAGCCGCGGGAGGCATAATGAGTATTAATGGTTATCCTGATTCACCACCAACACGTGTTGGTGCTTCCTTAGGAGATACTAGTGCTGGTTTAAATGCAGCGATTGGGATCACTACTGCTTTATTTCATAGAGAGCGAACGGGGGAAGGGCAGCATATTGATGTGGCGATGGTAGACTCGATATATGCATTATTGGAGAGTAATGTGATGCGGTATACAGTAGATGAAAATGTTCCACAACGAATTGGAAATCGGCACCCAATAAGTGCACCGTTCGATATATATCAATCAAAAGAAGGATATTTAGCTATTGCTATTGCTAATGAATCATTGTTTGAAAGATTTACTACATTAATTCATCGGGAAGATATGCTAGAGGATGAACGTTTTCGTACAGATAACAACAGACAGAAATACCAAGAGTTATTAAAAGCCGAAATAGAAAATTGGTTACGTCCATACACTGCAACAGAGGCAGCAGCTTTACTTGAACAAGGGGGGGTACCTTGTTCTGTTATACACGACATAAAAGATATTTCTGAAAGTGCCTATATAAAAGAGAGAAATATGCTTGTAGATGTGAATCAATTAGAACATGGTTTGTTTAAAATACCTGGAAATCCTATTAAGTTATCAAGCTTAAAACAAACGAATATTCAGCCAGCCCCAGAGCTTGGAGAGCATACAGAAGCTATACTTGAAAAATATAAGGAGATGATGAAATGAATTTTGGGTATACGGAGGAACAAATCAGTATTCGAAGCATGGTTCGTGATTATGCGAAAAATGTATTGACGCCCCGAGCAAAAGAATGGGATGAGAAAAATGCATTCCCTTTGGAGCACGTAAAGTCTATGGGGGAACTTGGATTGTTAGGGATAGCATACCCAGAAGAATTTGGCGGTGTAGGTGCTGACTCTATAACGGAAGCAATAGCAGTTGAAGAAATAACATACGGCTGTGCTGCAACTGGTTCTATATTAACAGCCCATTACTTAGGAATTGATGGTTTATTCTTAGCAGGGAGTGTTGAACAAAAAAGAGAGTACTTAATCCCTGGTTGTAAAGGTGAAAAGCTCTTTGCATTTGGGTTAACAGAACCGATTGGGGGAACAGATGTAGGTTCCATGAAAACGACAGCCGTAAAAGATGGCGATGATTATGTTTTAAACGGTATGAAACATTTTATTACTAATGGTAAATATGCTGATATTATTATTGTTTATGCGAAAACGGATACATCAAAAGGAAATAAAGGCATTAGTGCTTTTATAGTAGAAAACGGAACAGAAGGCCTCTCGTTTGGAGTAGGGGATGACAAAATGGGGATTAGGGGAGCTACCACAGATGAAGTGATTTTTGAAAACTGTCGTATACCAAAAGAAAACCTTCTAGGAGAAGAGGGGGATGGTTTTAAGCTTGCTATGCAAGTTGTGGATAGGGGAAGGATTGGCATTGCGGCGATGGCTGTAGGTTTATCACAAGCTGCTTTAGATGCAGCAGTTCAATATGCTAAAGAAAGGCCAGCATTTGGCAACCCCATTGCGGAATATCAAGGTTTGCAGTGGATGATGGCTGAAATGAAAGCTGATTTAGAAGTATCTCGTATGTACACGTATTACGCAGCTTCATTAAAGGATGGTGGGGGAAGAATTTCTCAGGAAGCAGCTATTGCAAAATTAATAACGTCTGAAGCGAGTCAAAGAATTGTGCATAAAGCAGTTCAAATTCATGGCGGTTATGGATACATGAAGGAGTTTCCAGTAGAAAGATATTATCGCGATCAACGAATATTAGAGATATTTGAAGGCACGTCTCAAATACAAAAAATTGTTATCGCTAGTCACTTATTAAAATAATTACTTCATAAAGAATATAAAGGGGAGATTTAATGATGAATACAAATCAAGTCATTAAGGCACCTACGGGGTCAGAATTAACATGTAAAGGTTGGCAGCAAGAAGCAGCAATGAGGATGTTAATGAATAATTTAGACCCACAAGTAGCAGAAAATCCAGATGAATTAGTTGTCTATGGTGGGATAGGCAAAGCAGCAAGGAATTGGGAATCTTTCCATAAAATAATTGCTACGTTGAAAAAGCTGGAAAACGATGAGACACTAATTGTACAATCAGGGAAGCCTGTAGCTGTATTTAAAACACATGACCATGCACCTCGTGTATTAATCGCCAACTCAAATATCGTGCCTAGTTGGGCAAATTGGAATCACTTTTATAAATTGGAAAGTGAAGGCCTTATGATGTATGGGCAAATGACAGCTGGTAGCTGGATATATATTGGAGCACAAGGCATTTTACAAGGAACTTATTTGAGCTTTGTAGAAGCTGGCAAAAAAGCGTTTGGATCAACAGATCTATCCGGAAGACTTATTTTAACAGGTGGCATGGGAGGTATGAGTGGTGCGCAACCATTAGCAGGGAAAATGGCTGGAGCGGTTACGCTTGTAGTCGAAGTAGAAAGAAAACGAATTGAACGCAAAATAAATGAGGGCTATTGTGATTACTTGGTTACCGACATAGACGAGGCTTTACAGCTAGTGAATAAATATCGCCAAAAAAGGGAAGCCGTTTCCATTGGTCTTGTTGGTAATTGTGCTGATGTATTTCCAGCTATTTATGAAAAGGGAATCGTCCCAGACATTGTAACAGATCAAACGAGCGCGCATGACCCAATAAATGGATATATACCAAATGGGATGTGTTTCGAACAAGCTTTGGTATTAAGAAAGAAGGATCCTAAAGCTTATGAAGAAAAGGCAAAAGCTACTATGGGTGTTCATGTTCAGGCAATGTTGGATTTTCAAGCATCTGGTTCTGAAGTGTTTGATTATGGCAATAATATTCGAGCTTATGCGAAAGAAACGGGAGTGGAAAATGCTTTTGATTTTCCTGGCTTTGTTCCTGCTTATATCCGTCCGCTATTTTGTGAAGGGAAAGGGCCATTTCGTTGGGCAGCCCTTTCAGGTGATCCAGAGGATATTTACCGTACGGACCGTCTAGTTAAAGAAATGTTTGCTGAAGATGAGTCTCTTGTAAAGTGGATAAATATGGCGCAAAAAATGATACAATGGCAAGGGCTTCCTTCTCGCATCTGCTGGCTCGGATATGGAGATCGTCATCGTTTTGCATTAGAAGTTAACAAGCTGGTTGCTACAGGGGAAATTAAAGCTCCTATTGTATTCGGTCGTGATCATCTTGATTCAGGGTCGGTAGCTTCTCCAAATCGAGAGACAGAAGGGATGAAAGATGGAAGTGATGCCGTATCTGATTGGCCAATATTGAATGCACTCCTTAATACTGCAGGTGGTGCTAGTTGGGTTAGCGTACATCATGGTGGTGGAGTGGGTATGGGATATTCACAGCATGCGGGTCAAGTTATCGTAGCAGATGGCACGAAAGAAGCAACTGAAAAAATAAAGCGGGTTTTAATCACCGATCCTGGCATGGGAGTAGCAAGGCATGTGGACGCTGGATATGATATTGCTATTGAAACAGCAAAAGAGAAAGGAATTTACATTCCGATGATGGATTCCGAAGTATAGTCGAAGAACATGAACTGTTGAGGCTTTCCTTTTTATACAAATTATAAGGTTTATCGTATAAAAAAACGACAGCGTTTTTCCGCCATAAGACTTGGCGACAACCCAAATTTTTCTAATCATGATAAGTGTTCTTCCATAGAAAAATAAAGGCTTTTCGTATAGAACAATAGCTTTTGCCATAAAGATTGTGAAAGGTGGTAGGAACATGTACTCGATGACAGAAAAACAATGGTGGTCTGGGAGGGTAGATCATGCAACAGATCCAGCTTACTTTCGGTTTCACCAAGCTATTCAATTGAAAGACATTGCATCACGTAAACGAGATAATGATTTAAAGGGATCCATAGCTTTGATTGGATTTTCTTCTGATGAGGGTGTTCGCAGGAACAAAGGTCGAGTCGGTGCGGCAAAAGCGCCATATGAAATTAGATCTGTACTGGCAAATTTAGCTTACCATTTAGAAAAATTGTCTATATTTGACGTAGGGAATGTAAGTTGTATACATCAACAATTAGAAGAATCACAAGAAGAATTAGGGAAATACATGCATTATTTACTACAAGCACAATCCACACCAATCATACTTGGAGGAGGACATGAAACATTATATGGACATTATCTTGGTGCACGTCAATATGTCAATCAAACAACAAAATTGGGGATAATCAATATTGATGCGCATTTTGATTTACGAAATGATTTTCTGCCAACTTCAGGTACGATGTTTAAACAGATATTGGAGCAAGATAAGTATGCGGGGTATTTATGTTTAGGTATTCAAAAATGGGGAAACACGCAAGCTCTTTTTCAAGAAGCAGCTCAGTATCAAAGTAATTATATTTTAGCTGAGGACGTAGCCAATGATAGCCAAACTATAAAATTGATAGACGATTTTACGAAACAGCATGATTATATTATCTTTACTTTATGTATGGACGCGGTGGAAGCAACTGCAGCTCCAGGTGTGAGCGCTCCATCTCCGCTTGGGTTAGAGCCTAAAATAGTTAGAGACTTGATACGGTATATAGTAGCCAAACCGAATTTGCTTAGTATGGATATTTCCGAGGTAAACCCTGTTGTTGATGAAAATAATAAAACAGTAAAATTAGCTGCTTATTTCATTGCAGATGCTATGCAATCCATGCAAAATAGAAAAAATATGCTATGAAGGGGCGTTAAACATGTCAAACTCTATATTTGTGAAAAATGCAGCGCAGGTAATTACGATGCAAGGTCATACAGATAAACCAGCTAAAAAAGAAGCGATGCAGCAATTAAGCATTGTTGAGAATGGGAGTGTGTTAGCTCAAGACGGAGAAATTATAGCAGTAGGTACGGAAGCAGAAATAAAAAACAATTATCCAGACGTAGTTAGAAATGCGAAAGAAATTCATGCAACAGGAAAAATTGTCACACCTGGACTTATTGATCCACATACACATCTTGTGCATGCTGGAACGAGAGAAATTGAGTATGCGATGCGTTTAAAAGGAAAGACGTATATGGATATTATGCATGCAGGTGGCGGAATTCATGCAACGACAGAAGCGACGCAAAAAGCAGGTTTTGAACAACTTTATCAAACGTCAAAAAAAAGGTTAGATACGTTTCTATTACATGGTGTGACAACAGTTGAAGCGAAAAGTGGCTATGGTCTTACAACAGAGCATGAATTAAAGCAATTGGAAGTAGCGCAGCAGTTAAATAAGGACCATGTCATTGATATTGTATCTACATTTATGGGGGCGCATGCAATTCCAATTGCGGAAAAAGACCAGCCAGAAAAATTTGTCGATAAAGTGATTGATGAAATGCTCCCAGAAGTAGCCAAGCGAAATTTAGCAGTTTTTAACGATGTATTTTGTGAGCGAGGTGTATTCACGCCTGAACAATCCAAACGAATTTTAGAAGCAGGAAAGCAATATGGTCTCATCCCCAAAATTCATGCTGATGAAATAGAGCCATATGGTGGAGCGGAGTTAGCAGCGGAAGTAGGTGCTATTTCTGCTGATCATTTGTTAAAAGCTTCTGAAATAGGAATGACTAAAATGGCAGAAAACGATGTCGTTGGCGTCCTTCTTCCTGGCACTGCTTTTTTCCTAATGGCGGCATTTGCAGACGCTCGGAAGATGATTGATAATGGAGTTGCTGTTGCATTATCAACGGATGCTAATCCAGGGTCTTCTCCAACATTATCATTGCAATTCATTATGAATTTAGGTTGTTTAAAGATGGGGATGACACCAGAAGAAGTGCTTATGGCAACAACAATAAATGCTGCTCACGCTATTAACTGTGCAAAAGAGGTTGGTAGTTTAGAAGTTGGTAAAAAAGCAGATATAACGATTTTTGATGTACCTAACTACTTAACATTATCCTATCAGTATGGGATGAATCATGTAGATACAGTGATTAAAAATGGGGAAATTGTTGTGGAAGAGAGACATTTAGCGTATTACTAAGTAAATGGAAATGATGAGAATGTACGATTTTGTTAATAGTATAAAAAATTATATTACGTTTCGTTTTCACAATCTTGACGAAATTATTGGAGAACGCATATACTGAAGATAGCTATTAGTTATTAGAAAAGATGTCAGCTTAGGGGTATGTATTGATCATGAATAACCATTTGCGTATTGGCAAGATTGCGACTTTACATGTCATGCTGGATGAGGAAGAACGTACTTACTTCTCATCTGCTTTTGAAACCGTGCAGATTTGTGAGGGGAAAGTAGGGTCAATGGAATTACAGAAGGTTATTTCCTCTGTAGAAACCGCTGTTAAACGGAGTGGAATGATTGAAGAAAAGCTGTACCGTGAAACGCATGCATTATATCATGCTATATTGGAAGCGCTTGAAGGTGTGACGCGAGGGCAGTGGGCGCTTGGAGAGATGATGCGAACGGTTGGTTTGCGCTTTGCTGTCGTACGCGGAAAGCCGTACGAGCTTGAACAAGAAGGCGAGTGGATAGCGGTAGCCTTTTATGGGACAATTGGAGCGCCCATAAGAGGGCTGGAACACGAAGCAATTGGCTTAGGAATTAATCATATATAATCATTACCTATAGTCGTTAGCTAAGTAGGAGGTGATGATGGCTAGTTTTATCTGCCATTATTACCTCTTTTTTGTTGTACTATAAGAAATCTTAAGAGCTAGAGGGTTATAAACTTCGGCTTTCTTCATAAAAAAGGGAAAAAAGCCAAGTTTCTCTTATGCTATCAACAAGTTTTGGGATGAGGGAAAACCCCACTACTTGAAGATACACTTTAACAAAGACATTTCAAAAGGGGGAGTACGTATGGTGGAATTAACAGGTCATTCATTAACGGTCGATGAAGTGAGGCGTGTTTGCGTTAATATGGAAGATATATCTATATGCAAAGAAAGCATGGAAAAAGTTAAAGCAAGTCGTAATAGCGTCGATCAAATAGTAGCAAATCAGGAAACAGTTTACGGTATAAATACAGGATTTGGGAAACTTAGTGATGTTATCATTAATAATGATAACGTAAGCGATTTACAATTGAACCTAATTCGTTCGCACGCTTGTGGAGTCGGCGAGCCTTTTTCTGAAACAATTTCTCGGGCTATGCTATTACTACGACTAAATGCTCTAGTGAAAGGTTTTTCTGGTGTTAGGCCAAAATTGGTACACTTACTAGCTGATCTGATTAACAAACAAGTTCATCCAGTTATTCCGCAACAAGGATCATTAGGGGCTTCTGGTGATTTAGCTCCACTTGCGCATGTAGCTTTAGTGTTGATAGGAGAAGGCAACGTTTTTGGTAAGAACGGCGAAATAAGATCTACAGAAACTGTTTTCTCAGAAAAAGAAATAGTCCCAATCACGTTACAGTCTAAGGAAGGGCTTGCGTTAATTAATGGAACGCAAGCAATGGTGGCAGTAGGTATCATGAATTATATTGAAACGGAAAAACTAGCGTTTGATAGTGAATGGATTGCAGCAATGACGATGGAAGGACTTGAAGGTATTATCGATGCATTTCATCCAGCCGTTCATGAAGTGCGGGGTTACCCTCAACAGATAGCTGTAGCAGAGCGAATGAGGGAGTGGTTTAAAGGAAGCAAGTTAATCACACGTCAAGGTGAAAAACGAGTACAGGATGCGTATTCATTACGGTGCATTCCACAAGTTCATGGAGCTTCATGGCAGGCATTGGATTATGTGAAAGAGAAGTTAGAGATAGAAATAAATGCAGCCACAGATAATCCGTTAATTTTAAATGATGGAAAGTTGATCGTTTCAGGCGGGAATTTTCACGGGCAGCCAATTGCTTTAGCAATGGATTTTTTGAAAATTGCAGTTGCTGAGTTAGCAAATATTTCTGAGCGTAGGGTGGAAAGGTTAGTTAACCCGCAGTTAAATGATTTGCCAGCTTTCCTTAGCCCGTCACCAGGACTCGAATCAGGAGCTATGATTATGCAATATGTTGCTGCCTCCTTAGTATCAGAAAACAAGACGCTGGCGCATCCAGCTAGTGTGGACTCTATTCCGTCTTCTGCTAATCAGGAAGATCATGTAAGTATGGGGACCATCGGAGCTAGACATGCAAAAATAATTATTGATAATACGCGAAAAGTTATTACTATAGAATGTATTTGTGCTCTTGAAGCTGTAGAATATAGGGGAGTTGATAAGATGGCTCCAAAGATAAGAGGAAAATGGGAGGAACATAGGGGAATTGTTCCAAGGATTACTAAAGATCGTGTATTTTCTGAAGATATAGAAAGGTTATCCGATACACTACGAAGCTATTAAATAATTATAAATGCTACATTTGTTGCTACGTAGATATGTTTTTAATACTGTAGGAAGCATAAAATTTTTAGCGTTTATAGTTTAAGAAAAACTATAGCATTCGCCATATGAATTGCCAATAAGCCAAGTTTTTTTAAGGTAGTACTGTAGAATAACTGGAGTCCGCATGTATTTCGCTGAAGTTCCTCTATGAAAACTAAAAAAATTTAAGGTTAATCGTATAAGAAATACTGGCTACCTCCATAAGCTTTAGCGATATACCAATTTTAAAAATGGAATGTTTCCTCAAGGCAAGAGGTTCCTATTTCATAAAAAGCCTTGACAATGAATGGAAAAATTATTAGAATTATCAGTAATTATACGGTGGGTTTAGTGATCGTAGTAATTTTGCTAGATGTGCAACTGAAAGCGATTACTCTAGGTGGAGGATCTAAATATAGACAAGGGGGTAGTTAAAAATGAAGACTAACGAAGCAATTCAAGAAATGAAAGCGTCTATGCGTTTGCCAATTGTTATGGCACCAATGTTTTTAGTTTCTAGTCCTAAAATGGTTACAGAAGCTTGTGCAGCAGGAATTGTAGGGACATTTCCTGCATTAAATGCAAGAACAAAAGAAATATTGGAGCATTGGATGGAACAAATTACTAACGAGTTAGAGGAGATGAAAAAAGATAATCCAAATAAAAAAATTGCTCCGTGGGGAATAAATTTTATAACGCATCGTTCTAATAAGCGTTATACGGAGGATTTACAATTAATAGAAAAATATAAACCACCAATTGTCATTACTTCTTTAGGTGATCCTAGTCCAGTTGTGAAAATTGCTCATGAATATGGTGGAATTGTTTTTTCAGATGTCATTGATATCAAATTTGCTAAAAAAGCAATAGCAAAAGGAGCAGATGGACTTGTTTTAGTAGCAAGTGGTGCAGGTGGTCACGCAGGGCAGCTAAATCCGATATCATTTCTGCATGAGGTTCGTTCTTTCTTTTTAGGTCCGGTTATCTTAGCTGGCGGAATGTCAAAAGGAGAGGATATTCTAGCTTCTGAAGTACTTGGAGCAGATTTTGTTTATATGGGGACGCGATTTATCCCGTCAAAAGAAAGTGAAGCTTCTCAAGATTATAAGCAAATGATTGTTGATTCTGCTATTGAAGATATTATTTATACGGATGCTTTTAGTGGGGTACATGCTAATTACCTTATCCCGAGTATTACAAAAGCAGGGTTAGACCCAACTAACTTAAAACCGAAGCAGGAAATCGATTTTAATAAGCTGCAAACGGAGGCAAAAGCATGGAAAGATATTTGGGGTGCTGGACAAGGAATTGGTCCTATTAAAGAGATTCAAACTATTTCAGAAATTGTGGATGAGCTAGAAACCTCCTATGAAAAAGCCATACGAAATATAAAACAACGAAATGCTGTATACATGAAATAATCTTTTCTACTAGATTTTACAATTTGTTAAGAAACTCGTGCACGTACCGACTAATGCTTTATCCATAGAGATGTCGTATCCGTAGTTTCTGTTCGTTTACGACATCTATTGTGAAGAAGATAAAAATTACATACAAAGGGGCAGGTTGTATGCATTATCCACTAACACCAATTGATTGGAAACGAAGAGCAATTAAATATTATCCCAACAAAGTGGCAGTTATTGATGAAGAAAAAACATTTACGTATGCGCAATTTGGAGAAAGAACAGATCGACTATCACAAGCGTTAATCAATGCGGGAATCCATGAAGGAGATCACATAGCTGTTATGTTACCGAATACACATTATATGCTGGAATGTTTTTATGGGATATGTCAAACGGGGGCGGTTATGGTTCCGTTAAATTATCGTATTTCACCTGAAGACATGGCGTATATTATTAATCATAGCGATGCTAAATTACTCATTGTTGATGCAGCATTCACTTCCTCTATTAAAGAGATTGAATCTGAATTGAATCTGAATGATATTGTTGTTGTCGAGGTACCTGGTTATGATAGTCAAATAGAGGGAATAGATTATGAACATTTCATTCAATGCGTTGAGTCTACTTCATTTTCGCCACTTCACTTAGATGAAAATCAACTTTTAACCATTAATTATACAAGTGGTACAACATCTAAGCCTAAAGGAGTGATGCAAACACATCGTAGCAATTATATGAATTCCGCAGATTTTATGTTTCATTTAGGGGTAAAGCACGAAGACGTTTATCTCCACACACTTCCCATGTTTCATGTGAATGGCTGGGGCGGTGTCTGGGCGATTATGGCTGTAGGTGGTGTACATGTATGTTTACGAAAAGTTGATCCAAAGGTCATTTTAGACTTATTTGAAAAACACCATATAACGCTGTTATGTGGTGCTCCAATTGTGATTAATATGCTTGTAAACGAGCCAAAAGTAAACGAGATTTCGATTAATGTAAAATCACGAATGGCTACAGCAGGTTCTCCACCAGCAGCAGCGTTAATCCAACAAGCGCAAGATTTGCTTGGCTTGGATATCTTACATGTGTATGGTTTGACAGAAACATCCCCATTCATTTTATACAATGAGTGGAAATCTTCATTCAACCAATTATCTCTTGAAGAACAATCCGCTTTAAAAGCGAGGCAAGGTGTAGAAATGGTTTTTAATGGAGAAACAAAAGTAGTCGATCAAGATGGCGAAGAAGTTGCATGGAACGGGGAAGAACTTGGAGAAATTGTAACTAGAGGCAATGTTGTTATGGAAGGTTATTATAAAGATGAGGAGCGAACCAAAGAGGTGTTCAAGGACGGTTGGTTTCATACAGGTGATTTAGCTGTAACGCATCCTGATGGCTATATAGAAATACGTGATCGAGCTAAAGATGTTATTATCTCTGGTGGTGAGAATATTTCTTCTACGGAAATTGAAGGTGTTTTATATCGTCATCCTGCCGTATTAGAAACAGCTGTTATCGCTATTCCACATGATAAATGGGGAGAGGTACCACTAGCAATTATTATTTTGAAGAAAAACGCTACCGTTACTGAAGAAGATATTATTACGTATTGTCGTGACAATATGGCACATTTTAAAGCACCAAAAAAAGTAGCATTTGTTAAAGAATTGCCTAAAACAGCTACAGGAAAATTACAGAAATTTCGTTTGCGTCAAATGTATTGGGATAGTGAACGGCTGGTGAATTAATACGAAGAAGCGTCTTCGTTTACCAAGATAGAAAATGATTGCAGTAAGCACATCTATCCTAAAGGAATAACAATTACTTTTACAATAAATATTTTTACTATATGCAATGCTTTCTATAAATGATTGTTCATCTGTGGGGGCTTTTTTCATCCCCCACTTCACATGCTCCAATTCTTGGAGCAGTAGTCTTACAGCACTTTAATATTTTTTAGAAAAACGTTGCTTGTTGGCAAGTCTTATGGAAAAAAACGCTGTCGTTTTTCCTATACTATAAACCTTTAAACTTTCCTATAGTATAATAAAAAAGCTTTACAACAGCCTTCCGTTAACAATAAATTTCTTGTCGGGAGGCTACTTTTGTAGGCATAACTAATGACTAAAGTAGTTTATTCTAGAAAAAAATTGCAATAAAAAGTCATAAAAGATCGCTTCAGTTGGTAATAATTGTCGATGGGAAGGGGTAATCACACCAACTGTTCGAGTAATATCGTTTTCAGCTAACGGAATGGCAACCGTAGAGCGTGGTGTATTATCAATTAACGTGACTTCTGGCATAAGCGCAATGCCAAGTCCTGCTGATACCAACCCCTTTAAAGCATCTGTGTCGTCTCCTTCAAAGCCAATAATAGGAGCAAAACCTTTGGTGTAACATGCTTCCTCAACCAGATTACGTAATACAAACCCTTCTGGCAAAACAATAAAAGGATCATCCTTTAGCTCCCTGAGACGAATGGAACTTCTATCTGCAAGTGGGTGGTGAAGGGGTAGTAATGCTACAATTCTTTCAGTAAATAATGCTTTTCGTTGAAATTTGTTATTTTCTTTAGGCAACGGACCAAGCAAAGCTAAATTAAAATCTCCATCTGTAAGCCCATGCATTAATTCAGGATAAAGTGCTTGCTTCAGGTTGAATTTTGCTTCTGGATATTCTGTTCGAAAGGCATGAATAACGGTAGGTAACATATAAGCAGCGAGACTAATTGGATAGGCGACGCGAATCGTACCTTTTTTGGGGTCTACATATTCTTCTACTTCCCTACTGGCATGATCAATAACGTTCATTGCCTGCTTCATCCGTTCGAAAAAGATTTTTCCTATAGGGGTTAACTTTATTTTTCTGTTTTCTCTAATGAATAAATCAGCGCCTAACTCAGATTCTAAATTGGCAATTTGTCTACTTACAGAAGATTGGGCAACATGTAGCGCAGTCGCGGCTTCTGTAACATGTTCTCTGGAAGCTACTTCCATGAAATAACGAATTTGCCTGAGTTCCATTTTGCCTCATTCTCCTTATTAATGCGTAAAACGCATTGATTTTATCGTTTCTTTATATTGATTCGATACTTTGTTTAATTATAGAATATTCCTTATAAGGAAATCTACTATTTTTGCACGATAGAAGCCAAGTTTTTCTGAAACGTTAAGAAACCATCATGGCATTCAAAGAGTTAGCGTCTTTCATGAACAAGTGTTTGCAGACAAGTTTTTATACGAAACTAAAACATCTTTAAGATTGTTAGCAAAAATGATAATTTTCACCATTTAAACTTGGCGATAGGCCATATCTTTCTAAAACATTATGACGGATAAGGGAATGACTTGAATGAAAACAGTTGACAAAATGGAATTTACGTACATGCAAAAAGCGAAAGAATATGTAGAAACTGTATACGAAACGGTGAAAATGCGTAACCCTCATCAAGAAGAATTTCAGCAAGCAGTAAAAGAAGTCTTAGCTTCCTTAACCCCAGTTTTGGCAAAGCATCCAGAATATATGAAACAGTCTATTCTTGAACGTATTGTAGAACCAGAGAGAATGGTTTCGTTTCGTGTACCTTGGATCGATGATGAAGGCAATGTTCAGGTAAACCGTGGGTACCGTGTCCAATTTAATAGTGCTCTTGGTCCTTATAAAGGTGGAATTCGTTTTCATCCTACGGTAAACGATAGTATTATTAAGTTTTTAGGTTTTGAACAAATTTTTAAGAACGCTTTAACTGGTCAGCCAATTGGTGGAGCAAAAGGAGGGGCGGACTTTGATCCTAAAGGAAAGTCTGATACTGAGATTATGCGCTTTACACAAAGTTTTATGACAGAACTTAGTAATTATATTGGACCAGATCAAGACGTACCTGCTGGAGATATCGGTGTTGGCCAAAGAGAGATTGGCTATATGTTTGGTCAGTATAAAAAAATGCGCGGAGGCTATCAGGCTGGTGTGTTGACCGGAAAAGGAGTAGGATATGGCGGTAGTTTAGCCCGTAAAGAAGCAACTGGGTATGGGACAGTTTATTTCTTGGACGCTATGCTTAAGGATAATGGCTTAAGCATTTCAGGGAGTAAAGCGGTTGTCTCTGGCTCAGGAAATGTTTCCATTTATGCAATGGAAAAATTAACCCAATTAGGTGCAAAGGTAATTGCTTGCAGTGATTCAGATGGTTGTATTTATGATGAACAAGGTATAAATTTGGCAACAGTAAAACATCTAAAAGAAGAAGGAAATTGCCGAATTCGTGATTATCTCAACGCCCATCCTAAAGCAACCTTTTATGAAGGGTGTACAGAAATTTGGTCTATCCCTTGTGATATTGCTTTACCATGCGCGACACAAAATGAAATTAATGAGCAAGCTGCTAAACAACTCGTTTCCAATGGAGTGAAAGCAGTAGGCGAAGGTGCAAATATGCCATCCACTTTAGAGGCGGTAGAAGTTTTCATGAATAACCAAATTTTATTTGCTCCTGCTAAAGCAGCAAATGCTGGTGGTGTAGCTGTATCTGCGTTGGAGATGGCGCAAAATAGTGCACGAATTGCATGGAGTTTTGATGAAGTGGATGAAAAATTACACCATATTATGCATACGATCTACAAAGCTTCAACGGAAGCGGCAGAGGAATATGGTGAGCCAAGAAACTTAGTTATGGGTGCGAATATTGCTGGTTTCAAGAGAGTTTCTGCTGCTATGATTTCACAAGGCGTCATTTAAATGAAAGAGTAACAAAATGCAGTGTACTATTAATACATTATTCGAGCTAATTTCTCTCTTGTAGCAAAACGAACGAAGTAATTTGCTACTTAAGTAGAACATACTATTTCAAGGACCTAATTATTGGGTCCTTTTTCCTTTATAAGATAAGGGTTGATAATTTTTCTTGTTGACTGTATAAATGCATATTAATCTTTCTTTGTAATAGCCCAATTAGTTTTTGCTACTTTGCGCAGACTTATTTACGTTCATTTAAATAATCGCTCATTTTCTTTATAAATAAAATTTATACAAAGTAAATGTTCGGAAAAAAATGAATTTAATATAAGAGCAAACGCGAACATTTATTGAAGCAGAAATGGAACGCACAATAAAAGCTTCTTGCGACATGTTTCATGCTGATTATGAAATTACGTTTACTCGAGGATATCCTACTCTCGTAAACCACCCACAAGAAACGGAATTTGTTGCCAACATAGCTAAACAAGTTCCTGAGATTAAAGAAGTAACCGAAACGAAAACGCCACCAATAATGGGGGGAGAAGATTTTTCTTATTACTTACAACATGTAAACGGTGCATTCTTTTTTACAGGAGCTAGTAATTCTAGCTGGGCTATGGCATACCCGCACCATCATCCAAAATTTGATATAGATGAGCGCGCTTTATTGCATGCAGCCAAAATATTAGGAGCTGCTACGTTACAATATATGGATTAAGTAGGGAGAAAAGGATAAGCGAGGGAGCTCCCTTCATTTTTCACTTTTGTATAGTAGGAAACGCGGCTTATAGTATTGCTCCCACAATACTTCCCTATAGTGCAAAAAAGACCAAAGGAGTAGACCTCTTTGGCCTTTACGGTTATTATTCAACGAGTAGAGCTGCTTGTAGGGTTTTTACATCTGACTTGCTTAAACCGATACCTTCATTAATATATTGGTCCACGGAACCAAATTTGCTCTCCACTTCATCAAAAAAGGCTTGTAAATATTCTCGCCTTGCCTCCAGCATTGCTTGCATAAAAGCTTGATTTACTTGGATAGATTCAGGTTGTAAATTTGCACGTAAGATATCAAGGAAGTTGTTTGTATATAAGTAATCTGCAAAGATGAGCTCTTGGGGGACATCTAGCGCATACAAAGTTAATGCTGCCATGACACCAGTTCTATCTTTTCCTGCCATACAATGAAATAATAGAGGCGATGTAGGATCACTAAGCAAGGTTGAAAAAAAAGCTTTATATACGTTTGTGTTTTTAGATACTTCTCGATAAAGCTTTTCTAATATTTTTCCTGGTTCTTGTGAATGATCGACGAATTTTTGTAAATCTTTAGGTTGTCGTACCATCTCCCTATCTATTTCTATTAAGGGCAAATGCTTTATGGCGACTCCTGAAAAGGAAGGCGTAGGGTAGTTTTTTACTTCGTCACTTCCTCGAAGGTCAAATATCGTCTTTAGGCCAGTTTGATTAATTTTTTCCATATCGTTCTTTGTGATATGTTGGAGATTACCTGAACGATATAGTATTCCATTTTTAACCTTTTTTCCTGAGAGGGTTTCATAACCACCTAAGTCACGAAAATTAAAACTTCCTTCTAAGTCAATCGTTCGTACTGGGATTTTTTTCACCATACGTACTCTCCCTGCCTCTCCGATAAATAATTTGTTTGTTAAAATTTTGATTTTGAACATGTGTCTATACTTGTATTGTCTGGGTGAATCATATAAAAGTCAAGGAGAGTTTATTCTATGAGAGGAAGAATGAAAGTGCGTGGGGAAAAGATATTCCCCACGTAAGGTAGTTGTTGATTAGTTACCTGGAGGGCGATTGCGCTTGTATTTGTTTTCCTGTTTCATATCATTTAGTTCTTGCTTACTTTTGTTTTTTGTTTTTGTCTTATCTTTAGCCATCGTGTAACCTCCTTTCCCATTAATGTGCTTCAAATGAAATAAATCATGTAACTATTATCCGTTTGCGGTGTGGTAACGCTAATGCTATAATTCAGAAAAATGCATTATTTGAATTGGGTATATTTTTGCTCATTTCTTTAAAAGTAAAACCAGAAAAATATATCAATGTATTGTTGTTAAAATGACTGGGGGAGAGATAAGTTGAAAGAGGATTTTTTTGTTGAGCAGTGGATGGACACTAAAGCCCTATCTATTTCTCCATCTACGCCTCTTGAAGTAGCATTTACTACGTTATGTAATCACGCTATTACTACTATACCGGTTGTAGCTGAAGGATGTATGCAAGGTGTTGTGTCAAGTTATGATTTATGGAAGTATATAAAAATAAAGGGTCAAAAAGAGTTAGTAGCTTCCATTATGAATAAGCATTATGCCACCGCTTTTATAGGCTCGTCGATGCATGATATTTATCAAACGCCTGCTTACGTCATTGATGGTAATACAGAAGAATTGCTTGGACAAATAACGGCAAAGGAGTTACTTGCTTTTCAAAAGTATATGCATCATGAGTTAACCCAAATAGACAATCTTATGCATTGGTATGAATTAATTTTTGATACGGCATATGAAGGATTGACGGTTGTTGATGATCAAGGGGTTATTCAGTTGTTTAATCAAGCATACAGCCGGTATGTTGGAGTAGCTAAAGAAGAGGCTTTAGGGAAGAAGGCAGATGACATCATCGAAAATACGAGATTACCTGTTGTGTTAAAAACAGGTATCCCAGAACGTAGTCAGGCCCATCGGTTACAAGGGCAAAATTTAGTCGTTCATCGAATTCCAATATGGAAAGATAATAAAATTATTGGTGCAGCCGGCATCCTTGTATATGAGGGAGTGTCGGAAATTTATGAAGTAATACAAAAGATGGATCAATTGGATAAAAATACACGTGTGGAAAATGCAACAACGGTATTAGAAAGTTCAACACTAGAAGTGGTTAAATTTGAGAATATTTTAGGTGATAGTAAAGCGCTTACTGAAGCGAAAAAAATGGCTCGAAAAGCTGCTGATTCAAGTGCGGCTGTATTATTAACAGGAGAAAGTGGGGTAGGTAAAGAGCAGTTTGCAAAAGCAATTCACGATGCGAGTGCTGCTAAAAATGGGCGGTTTATTAGCGTGAATTGTGCGGCTATTCCAGATGGATTAATGGAGTCTGAATTGTTTGGTTATGCAAAAGGCGCATTTACTGGTGCACATCGAGATGGGAAACCAGGAAAGTTTGAATTGGCACATGAAGGTACAATCTTTCTTGATGAAATTGGCGATATGCCTTTCAACATGCAAGCAAAAATTTTACGTGTGTTACAAGAAAAGAAAGTGGAACGAGTAGGAGACAGGAAAGCTATTGGTGTAAACTTCCGCTTGATTACGGCAACGAATAAAAATTTGCAGCAAATGGTCAAGGATGGAGAATTTCGCGAAGATTTATATTATCGACTCTATGTTATTCCTATTGATATACCGCCGTTACGAGAACGGTTGGAGGATTTACCGACTTTAATTGCCTATCAATTACAGCAGTTAGCTAAACGGTATAAACAAGAAGAAAAAACATTTGATCAACACGTATTGCAATGGATGAAACAGCACCATTGGCCAGGGAATGTTCGTGAGTTAATGAATATAATCGAGCGTTTATATGTGTTAACAGATGGACACCAGATAACATTTGATCATTTGCCTGCTTCGGTAAAGAAGACTTTTTTACAAACGGATTATCAATATAATCATTTGAAGAACGAACTTATAGAAGAAGTTACAAAACAAGAAGAAGAAATGATTGCGCAAACATTAAAACAAGTGCAAGGAAATAAAACAAAAGCTGCTGAAAAATTAGGTATGTCAAGGGCTACACTCTACAATAAGTTGGCTCGTTATAAATTGAACAATTTTTAACAGATGGTTGGTAAGATAGATCAAAGTCTATTTGTAAGATGAATAGGAGGTGCGGAATGACTATATCTATTGTAAAACCTCAATTAATACATGTAGATGATATAGCCAGAATTTGTGCAGAAGGCTGGAATATTAAGCGAAACGTACCAAAAACAAAATATAGCCTATTGGTATCACCCGGAAAAAGTTGCTCAGGATGTACAAACTGGTTCCTACTCCTATATAGCGTTAGATGGGACGAAAGTGGTTGGCGTTATTGGCGGGACTACGGGAGATGGCTGGGCTAAAATCTATGTTTTTTATGTAGATAGTTTGTATCGCTATTTGGGCATTGACAGTAAATTGCTGGAAACATTAACGGAACAACAAGTAGTGGAGGGGGGGGCGAAAGAGCAGTGGGTATAAGTACAAGAAGGAAATCAATTAGGAATTCCTTTTTATGAAGCACGAGGTTTAATCTATAAGCAGAAAAATACGACGGAAACGGAAACAAGTGAGCGACAAGTATCGCTTCGATATTACCGAAAAATTTAATCGGAGTTTACTATAAAGCAATGCTCCCCAGAAACGGGCTGAACTAATCGTTGCAATCCCTTTTTCGTTTAGAGTTGATACCCTTGAGGTCTTGCTGAACACTAATCAAACGATGGTATTTTTCATCATAAAGAATTGGCAATAAGCCAAGTTATTTAAAGAATAAGTTTTTGAAGTGTAAAAAATGTATCATTGTTTAAACAGTTAGACAGTTGTTCCATCGTTTGTTCATTCTATTCCCGGTTATCTAACACCACTAGATGGAACCAACTATAGACTTTTTGGTATAGAAACTTGACGATAAAACTTCTCTAGTCTTACTAAAATTTCAATTTTCACCTTTTGACAAATCTTAAAGATGAGTGTTTAAAGAAAAAGTCGCATTGTTCGGTCTGATTTTTATTTTTGTAATTTTATGATTTGGCATGTAATTTGCAATAAGAAACGGAAAGGGGGATAGGTAATGGAAAAGGTAAACTTTCATGATAAGGATTCTATATTTCCAAATAAAAAGTGGGTTCTTAAGAAAGATTCCACGAATCCTTTTGCGGAGGAAGAGGAACTGCTTATAGGGATGATCGAAAAGTTTGTAGCAGAGCAAGTAATGCCAAATTTAGATAAGTTGGAAGCGCATGATTATGAAGTTGCTCGTGAATTGTTTCGAGCGACTGGTGAATTAGGGCTGTTAGGTGCGGAAGTTCCTGAAGCTTATGGTGGTTTAGAAATGGGAAAGCGTACGGCTGGAATTATTGCTGAAAAAATGGGTTTTGGCGGATCATTTAGTGTATCTTTCAATATTCATACAGGCGTAGGTACGTTACCTTTTGTATATTTTGGGACTGAAAAACAAAAAGCCAGATATCTACCGAAGTTAGTTTCCGGTGAATGGGTTGGCGCCTATGCATTAACAGAACCAGATGCTGGGTCTGATGCATTATCTGCTAAGACGACAGCTAAAAAGGCAGTAGATGGTTCAGGCTGGACATTAAATGGAGAAAAGCAATGGATAACGAATGCGCATATAGCTCAAGTATATGTAGTGTTTGCTAATACTTCAGATGGCATTACTGCTTTTGTTGTCGAGCGTGATCAGCCAGGCTTATCAGTAGGACCTGAGGAAAAGAAGTTAGGTATTAAGGGATCTTCAACAGCGACTTTAATTTTAGAAGATGTTCGTTTGGAAGAAGAAGATATACTAGGTGAAGTTGGGAAAGGGCATAAAATTGCGCTGAATATTTTAAATCTAGCACGCTTAAAGCTAGCTTTTTCTAATATTGGAACTTCCAAACAAGCGTTACGCCTCGCCGTAGAATACGGGAAAGAACGTAAGCAGTTTAAACAGCCGATCATTCAGTTTGGGATGGTGCAAGAGAAATTAGCTAATATGGCGCTTGAAATATATGGAGCAGAAAGTGCAGCCTATTACACGGTGAATAGGCTAGACGAAATGGAGCAAGACAACAAAGGAGATATATTGGAAAGGTTATCGAATTATGCAATGGCTTGCTCGATTAATAAGGTAAAAGCTTCTGAAACGCTTGATTATGTCATCGACGAAGCTGTGCAAATCCATGGCGGATATGGGTATATGCAAGAATATGAGGTAGAGCGTATATATCGAGATGCGAGAATAAATCGAATTTTTGAAGGAACAAATGAAATTAATCGATTAACAACTGCTAAGGCGTTTTTAAAGCAGTATACAAAAGACTCATCTGTCATTTTATCCGTCGAGAAGGAAGAGAATATATTTATTCGCTATGCGAATCAACTATTAAGAACGGTTTTGAATGCGCTTTCCGAAACAGGTGAACTTCCACAGCTCGATCAATTTTATTTACATCGAATAGCTCTTATATTAGAAGATATTTATCTTATGCAAGCTACTGAGATCAAGGCTATGTTGGAGAAAGATTTACTATATATCAATCTAGCTGATGTCTTTTGTGAGGAAGCTTACCAACGAGTTGAAAAGCATACAATCGTTTTACTTGCTTCTATTTCAGAAGAAAATGAAACATACGAAGAGCGAATAAGGGAGGTACGTTCGTTACCTGTGCTATACACAAATATTATTGCAAAGAAACAGACCATTGCAAAAGAAATGATTAACCGTAATGGATTTTAAATGTTTTAGCAAGGAATGTCGAAGTATTACCTTAAAATATCGTATGGATCGTATGCGAAGTAGTAATGGAAAATAATTTCGTTACGTACAATGGGAACAAGGAGGAAGAATATGAAACGAATTGGGTTTATCGGCTTAGGAAATATGGGATTGCCAATGGCGATTGGTTTAGTAAAAGAAGGATATACCGTTACTGGATATGACATTAATGAACAGGCAGTCCTTTCATTGAAAGAGCAAGGAGGAGCAATTGCGACAACTATTGGGCAAATTCTCGTTTCTAGTGATGCCATTTTAACAAGTCTTCCATCGGTGAAAGCTGTCGAGGAAGTATATTTAGCTGCCGATGGATTAATTGAACAAGGGGATAAAACGAAAATACTTGTCGATACGAGCACCGTTTCTCCCGAATTGAACCAAATCATAGATCAAGCCTGTGCAGAGAAAGAAATTCCTTTTCTTGCTTCTCCCGTAAGTGGTGGTGTCATCGGTGCAGAACAGCAAACGTTAACCGTAATGGCGGGAGGAAGAAAAGCTATCTTTGAGCGTGTATTACCAATTTTTGAAGTGATTGGTGGCAATATTTTTCATGTTAATGAACAAATTGATAGCGGTACAACGGTGAAACTAATTAATAATTTGCTAATTGGATTTTATACAGCAGGTGTCAGTGAAGCTTTGCATATTGCTACGAAGAAAAATATTAATTTAGATGACTTATATTCTATGTTAAGTGTGAGTTACGGGCAAAGTCGTATTTATGAACGAAACTATAAGGCGTTTATTGCCAACAATGATTATGAACCTGGTTTTTCTTTGAAATTATTGCGTAAAGATTTAGAGTTTGCTATGGAAGCAGCAGAAAACACGCAATTAGATTTACCAATTAGCAGAACGTTATTATCTTTATATCAACAAGTGGAAAAAGAAGGATATGGAGATCAGGATATGGCTGTTCTTTATGAACGGGTAAAGGAACAGTCGGCTAAAAAGGAGGCTGAAAAATGATATCGCAAGAAGTAAAAGTGATGAAAAATTACATTGGAAATAGCTGGGTGACTTCATCTGGTGTAGAAAAACATGATATACCTAACCCAGCAACAGGTGAAATCATTGCCCAAGTTGTGCTATCAACGGAGGAGGACGTCGATCAAGCGGTAGCAGCAGCTAAAAATGCTTATAAGGATTGGGCGAATGTCCCTATTCCAAACCGTGCGCGTTATTTGTTTAATTATTTGCATTTATTAAAAGAGCATAAAGAAAGTTTGGCAAAAATTATTACATTGGAAAATGGGAAATCGTTAAGAGATGCAAGGGGAGAAGTGCAACGCGGAATAGAAGTAGTCGAATTAGCAACATCTGCTCCGAATTTAATGATGGGTGATGCATTGCCACAAATCGCAAGTGGCATAGATGGGTCTATCTGGCGTTATCCATTAGGGGTAGTGGCAGGAATCACACCATTTAATTTTCCGATGATGGTTCCGCTATGGATGTACCCGCTAGCTATCGCTTGTGGAAATACATTTGTTTTAAAGACGTCTGAACGCACCCCGATTTTGGCAGAACGGTTAGTTGAATTATTTTATGAAGCAGGTTTCCCTGAAGGTGTACTTAACCTCGTTCACGGAGGGAAAGAGGTTGTAAATCGGGTGTTGAAGCATCCGGATATTGAGGCAATTTCTTTTGTAGGATCAGAGCCAGTAGCTAAGCATGTATATCAGACAGGTACGGCGCACGGGAAACGGGTGCAAGCATTAGCAGGTGCGAAAAATCATGCTATCGTCATGCCTGATTGTAATTTAGAAAAAACAGTCCAAGGTGTCATTGGTGCTGCGTTTGGAAGCAGTGGAGAGCGTTGCATGGCCTGTTCGGTTGTCGCTGTTGTCGATGAGGTAGCAGATGCATTTTTGCATTTATTAACGGAAGAAACAAAAAAATTAAAGGCTGGAGATGGATTAGATGATTCAACATTTGTTGGTCCACTTATCAGGCAGTCTCACAAAGATAAAGTAGTTGGCTATATTGATCAAGGAGTAGAGGAAGGGGCTGAACTACTCATAGATGGAAGAACCATTGAAGAAGAAACGCCAGATGGCTACTATGTCGGTGCGACTATTTTTGATCATGTTACACCAGATATGAAGATTTGGCAGGATGAGATTTTTGCTCCTGTGTTAAGTGTAGTGAGAGTGAAGGATTTACAAGAAGGGATAGCGCTTACGAATAAATCGAGATTTGCAAATGGAGCGGTCATTTATACGTCAAGCGGAAAACATGCGCAAACGTTCCGTGACCAAATTGATGCAGGAATGGTCGGTGTGAACGTAAATGTTCCAGCTCCGATGGCATTTTTTGCTTTCGCAGGAAATAAAGCTTCTTTTTATGGTGATTTAGGAACGAACGGAAAAGACGGAGTGCAATTCTATACAAGAAAGAAAGTAGTAACGGAGCGTTGGTTCTAGGTTATTTAAAAACAGCCGAACAATTTAACCTATTGTTCGGCTGTTTTGACATCGTTTTTTACTGAAAAAACGATTCTACGACAGATTGAGAGACGTCGGATAATTGTTTGTATTGATAGATTGGCTGTTTATCTTTGTCAATGACGACGGAACGTACCCCTTCATAAAAATCATTTGTTTTCAAGAAATTTTTAGCAATAATCAGATCGGTTTCCAAACATTCTGTTAAAGTTTGGTTCTCTCCACGAATTAGCTGCTCTAAAGTAACTTTTAGAGAAATAGGTGATTTAGAGAGAATCGTATTTTTTGTTTCTGTCGCAAATGGACTGTCATCTGACGCGAGAGAAGCAACAATTTCTTCTACTGTTTGATGTGCGAAATGACGGTTAACTTTCTCTTGATGCTGCGCCAAATTACTTTCACATTCTAATTTAGTTTCGAAGCTTTTTATCAATTGAGTTAATTTTTGTTCTGTTTCTGTTTCTTGCAGCCAATTTATATCATAAACTGCTTTGATTAGTGGTTCTATCTGAGATGTTGATAGATGGTAATCAGCAGCATTAGCATATAGAATGTCTGCACCTTTTATAATATCCGACGTTAGTGCCAAATACCGTCCAATGTAGCCAGGGGCTTGATTAAGGAAGTATGCAGCACCGACATCTGGGAAAAAGCTAATGTTCATTTCAGGCATCGCCCATTTTGTTTTTTCTGTTATGATACGATGGCTAGCTCCGTAAGAGAGTCCAACGCCACCTCCCATGACAACACCATCGAGCAATGCAATTATT
Organism: Virgibacillus sp.; assembly: GCF_013393565.1. NCBI lineage: Bacteria > Bacillati > Bacillota > Bacilli > Caryophanales > Bacillaceae > Virgibacillus > Virgibacillus sp. The sequence goes on along the minus strand of NZ_JABXHF010000002.1, from coordinate 32,526 downwards.
GGCTTTGGGAAATTAGCGACGAAATTATCCGTTGCGTATTCAATTTCAAAAAATTCCATTGCTTTTTCAAACGTTTCCTCATTTTCTTTTGCTTGATATAATGTTTTTATATCTCCACCAGCACAAAACCCTTTTTGTCCTTCACTATTTAAAATAATTAATTGCACATCAGAATCATTTTCCCATTCTAGCAATCTATCATAAATTGGCGAAAGCATACCTTCTGTTAACGAATTAATTGCTTTTGGTCTATTTAATGTAATTGTTGCAATGCCATGTTCTTTCTTGGAAAATAAAACATCGCTCATCTTCCTATGACCTCCTATGTATTATTGGTGGCGAAAATTGGGTTTGCGTTTTTCGACAAAAGCCTGAACGCCTTCTTTAGCATCTTCTGTTAGGAATAATTCACCAAAGATTTCCTTTTCTCTCTGTAATCCATCAGAAAAAGATTTCTGTGCCCCCTGAACGACGCTTTCAACAGCTCTTGTAACACTTTGCATACTATTTCCTTCTACAAAAGAACGGGCAATCGTCTTCGCTGTTGACATTAGCTCGTCACTAGAAACTTTTGCTTGAACAATACCTAGCTCTAGTGCTTTATCACTGTCTATATGTTTTCCGGTAAGAATTAATTCTAACGCAGTGGCTACGCTAGTAATTCGCGAAAGACGTTGTGTTCCGCCGAACGATGGGACAAGTCCAAGTTTTACTTCAGGTAAGCCAATTGTTGCTTTTTCAGATGCAATTCGGAAGTGGCAGCCCATTGCTACTTCTAAACCTCCGCCAAGTGCTGGTCCATTTATTGCTGCAATTACCGGTTTTGTCATAAATTCCAATTCATTGCATAAATCCTGTCCCGCTTTAGACATATCAATTCCTTTTTGATAATCTCCCATTGCTGGTACAAACTCTTTAATATTAGCCCCAGCAGCAAAAAATTTGCCTGCTCCAGTTAAAATAATAGCATGTACATTGGAATCGTCTTGAAATTGTTTTAAAATGGTACGTAATTCCGTAATCATTGTTGATGATAGGGCGTTAGCTGGTGGTGAATCTAAGGCCAAGATAGCGATATTTTCTTCATAGGTTACTGTAACGTGATTAAATTCCATAGTAAGTTCCTCCTTCAATTTCATCAACAGTCCTGTTTCTTAATTAAAGCAAATCCTATGCCAAAGTTTACAAAGTGTATAAAAACAGAGAAGAATGTAGCTAATATAGTTAATTGCAAAGCTTTAATTCCTTTTTTAAACATAGGGTAAGCAAACAAAAAATCATGTATAACTGTCTACACAATTATACATGATTTAAAAGCAATTCTACAAATTACTATTCAACTTGCCATTTGTAAGGTGTCTGCATTTTAAACGTTAATTAAGTACATGTATCATGCCGCATTTTATCACGACATAGATGTTATAAGGTACTGCATTTTAGACATTGAACGGGAAAGAAAACGATAAATGTTAACCAATAACACGGTAATTTTTATGAGCTACAACAGTAGTAGAATAACCGTTGTTTAACTCAGCCAAATTCTGTGCTTTTGAAATATCGACAATGATACTTTGCTTACAGCTTGAAGGTAGTACTTTTCCTTGTAAAAGTACATCCTCTCTTTTAAATTCGATAATATCACCTGGCTTAGCTGTTTTTGTATCAGGTTTAAACATAGTATTTCCTCCTTTTAAACAGAATTGATGGAAAAAAGGTCATTGAATTTGTTTGCTATGGAGTAGCTGTATTTGTTTTTTTAGTGTTTCTAATTCTCGTGTTTGTTCTTTATACTTGTGTTCTAACGCATGAAATGATTCGGTAAGTTGATTCATGTTCGTTACGGTCAAACCAATGGTTTGCATCATACAACGAATCGTTTCTTTGTCTTCTGTCTGATAAACAGTTGATGCTGATTTATTTTCTATGCTTGTGAATTCAGATAGTAATAAATTTTCAATCTCTGTAAAACTATACTGCTCTTGTTTACATTGTTTAATGTATTTTAGAACATCAATTGCTTCAGGAAGATAGTAATTTTCATCCTCTTCCTGTGCTTTAGGTACATACATGGCAAATTGTTCTATCCATGTTGCCAGAATGGATGGTGGAACACCTACAATATGTGATAATCCTTGAAGGCTAAGTAATTCCACTACTGTCACCACTTTCTTGTTTGTCCAAACACTTATTTCATACAGTTGTGTTATTTAACAAGGCTTGTTTGAAATCTATCTTACCCTTGTCAAAAATTATGAACTTTACGATCTATCATAATGGATGGAGACGGTAGTATTATGTGAAAAATGTGGAATAAATAAGTAATTTTCTTTGGAATGTCTAGAAAAAGGTGATAGCTGTCATTGCTTAGGTTTGTATTGGGTGATTTTTTCGACTGAGATATCGTGTGTTAACGCTTCTGCTCATTATGAGAGTAAAAAAAAGTATAAGATTTCTTTGGTTTATAGTATGAAGCAAAACGATGCCGTTTTATTCAGCAGAGGTGATTGCTAAGTTTTTATGACAACGTTTTTCGTGTTGAGTTTGCATGCACCGAGTCGCTATTACAACTTCTTGACATAAGCTAATTCCTCTAAAAACTTGAAGTAATTTTATCATGAAAAGATATTTCTGAAAAGAAGAAAAATGAACATATGAATTTTTACGAATAGTATACGTTGCGACATGTCTTTAAAAAGTTACATCATAAAATGGGTTGACGGTACCTGAATTTTTGTAATATACTTTATTCAACAATGTTGAATAAAAATAAACATAATCGAATACATGTGAATCTTATATTGGAAAATAACAACATCGTCGTAATCTCATATTATGGATTGAAAGCGCATTCTAAATTAGCTTTGTATGTACTTATTAATAAATTTTTAAAGTACACAGGCATGAACCATTGTTTTGACTACTATTGGAAGATTAAGAGAGGGGGAGAAAAGTGAATTATCCTGACTATATTTGGCTTAAAGAAGTAGGACCAAGAGATGGGCTACAAAATGAGGAAGCGTTTATTGAGACGGACGATAAGGTTAAATGGATCAATATGTTGTCTGAGTCTGGGATTGATGAGATTGAATATTCTTCATTTGTTCATCCAAAATGGATCCCACAGCTGAGGGATGCTCGAGAAGTAGGGAGAAAAATAAAACGAAATAAGAACGTCTTTTATTCCGCGCTTGTGCCAAATCTAAAAGGTTTAGAGCATGCATTAGAAGTGGGGATTGATGGAGCATCCATATTTATGTCTGTAAGTGAAACACATAATAAAAAAAATATTAATAAATCTATTTCAGAAACGTATCCAGTATTGTATGAAGTAATCAAAGAAGCAAAGCAAGCCAATAAATATGTGACTGGTTATGTGTCAACGGTTTTCGATTGTCCTTATGAAGGTAAAGTGGACCCTGAACATGTTATTCGTGTATGTAATCAGCTAATGGAAGATGGTGTAGACGCAATTTCATTAGGAGATACAATTGGAACAGCAGTCCCTTCACAAGTTGAAGCCCTCTTAGAACGGATGTTGACGGAGTTTAGCTCGGAGCAGTTAATCATGCATTTTCATGATACAAGAGGGATGGCGATAGCGAATATTTTAACATCTCTACGATATGGAATCACTCGTTTTGATAGTTCTGTAGGAGGGTTAGGTGGTTGTCCATACGCAAGAGGAGCGGCAGGAAATGTGGCAACAAATGATGTACTTTATTTGTTGCACGGTCTAGGTATAAAAACAGGCATTAAAGAAGATAAAATGCAACAAGCGGCTTTATTTATTCAAGATAAAATTGGCAAGAAATTACCAAGTAAAACAGTAGCTTCACAAGCAAACGATTATAAAAAGACAGTATAAAGCTTTTTCTAACGAAACGGTATGATATTACTAGGAATGATTGTTTTGAAAAACGCTAGAAATCCAAAAAATGTTCATCTACCTGTAGCTCCCTATGTGCATCAAATCGAAATTTCAAACCCAATGAGGTGGTTAACTATTTCTGAGCAATTAGGTATGGGTGTAGATGGAAATGTTCCAGAAAGTCCATTAGAGCAAATGGAATTGGCGTTTCAAAATATAGATAATAATTTAGTTGCAGCTAATATGGAAATAAAAGATATTACGAAATTAGTATTTTACCTTAGTTGAAAATATAGATGCAGAAGCTCGAAAAAAGTGATTAGTGATTTTCTTGGTGATCATTTGCCATGTACTACGATAGTGTATGTAGTAGCTTTATCAGCTCCGCAATTTAAAGTTGAAATAGATGCTTGGGCGTGCAAAGAATGATAACTTCATATGAAACTAGAAGTTAAGAGTTTAATATGAAATATTTCTATGTTTTGTTCCACTATAGAAAATACACATTTTAGTATAAGCAAAAACGAAGGCTATCGCCATAAAGTTTGGCGACTAGGCCTTCGTTTTTCTAATGCCATGCCCCGCCCCGCTGCAATTAGTAAAAAAGTAATTTATTTGGTATTGACCGAATTTGTTTTATCTTATATGATGTTAATGTACTTCGCGCAATCGTTTGCGCTATATATGCTAAAATGTTATTGGATTATTCATTATTTTGTTTCGAATACGTTGTATATTTTAGTATATACAGAATATTATAAAAGAAAACGATTGCACATTATGTTTTTTTATTACGATAGAGAAAGGGAGAAAGCATGAAGAATATAATTTCATTTGATTTTTGGCAGAAGTTAGGAAAGGCTTTACTCGTTGTAGTGGCTGTTATGCCTGCAGCTGGAATCATGATTTCTTTAGGAAAAGTTTTAGGCATAACTGGGGATATTTCTTTTATCCTTGCAGCTGGACGAGTAATGGAAGATATAGGTTGGGCAATTATAAATAATTTACATATATTATTTGCAGTTGCTATTGGTGGTGCTTGGGCAAAAGAGAGAGCTGGTGGATCTTTTGCTGCACTCCTCGCCTTTATTCTAATTAACCGAATTACAGGTGCTGTTTTTGGTGTAACAAATGACATGTTTACCGATGCAAAAGCTACCGTACGTTCTTTATTTGGAAGCGACCTCATAGTAGCTAATTACTTTACAACCGTATTAGGTGCTCCAGCGTTAAATATGGGAGTATTTATTGGTATTATTTCCGGGTTTGTGGGGGCGATCATTTATAACAAATACTATAATTACAGCAAGTTACCACAAGCATTATCTTTTTTTAATGGGAAAAGATTCGTCCCGTTTGTAGTGATTCTTTGGTCTGTTATCATCGCGCTTGTGATGTCAGTCGTATGGCCTTTTATTCAAGGATTAATTAATGACTTCGGAGTGTGGTTAGCGAATTCAAAAGATGCTGCACCATTCTTAGCTCCTTTTACGATGGGAATGCTTGAACGGTTATTGCTTCCGTTTGGATTACATCATATGTTAACTGTTCCAATTAATTATACGGAATTAGGTGGCACCTATACCGTTTTAACAGGTGCGACAGCAGGTGAAATCGTAGCTGGGCAAGATCCACTATGGTTAGCTTGGGTATCTGACTTAGTAAATTTAAAAGCTAATGGTGACACAACAGCTTATCATCAATTAATGCAAGATGTAACACCAGCAAGGTTTAAAATGGGACAAATGATTTTATCCACCGCTGTGTTAATGGGAGCAGCTTTAGCAATGTATCGTAATGTGGATAAAGACAAACGTGTAACATATAAATCGATGTTCTTTTCAGCAGGTATAGCTGTATTTATTACTGGTGTAACAGAGCCACTTGAATTTATGTTTATGTTTGCGGCTCCATTACTTTACTTTGTTTATGCTATCGTAGCAGGGCTGAGCTTTGCTATTGTTGATTTGATTCATTTACGTTTACATTCGTTTGGGTTAGTTGAGTTTTTTACCAGGTTACCAATGGCTTTAAATGCAGGGCTTTTAGGAGATGTTATCAACTTTGTACTCACTTGTATGGTGTTCTTCGTGTTAAGTTACTTTCTGTTTTACTTTTTCATTAAAAAAATGAATTTAGCAACGCCAGGCCGAGCTGGTAATTATTCAGATGATGAAATGGAAAAAGGCGGAGCTGTTCAAGGAGATGAAGAGGTAGTCGCTATTGTAAACATGTTAGGTGGGAAAGAAAACATTGATGAGGTAGATGCATGTATGACCAGATTACGTGTGTCGTTGAAAGATGTAGAACAAGTAGCGCCAGAAGCAGTTTGGAAAAAAACAGGTGCTATGGGGTTAGTAGTTAGAGGGACAGGTATTCAAGCAATATATGGCCCGAAAGCAGATGTGTTGAAATCGAAAGTGATTGATTATCTGGAGGATAGACCGTGAGGCTGTTAACGTTAAATTGCCATTCTTGGCTAGAAGATTCGCAACTAGATAAGCTCTCCATTCTAGCAGAAGCAATTCATAATCAATCCTATGACGTTATTGCGTTGCAGGAAGTGAATCAAACCATTACTGCAAAAAAAGTGAGCGAGAACTTGAAAGCAGATAACTTTATTCTATTGCTACAAAATGAATTACAAGCATTAGGGTCAACGTATGAATTCATTTGGGACTATGCACATCTTGCTTATGATCGATTTGAAGAAGGAGTTGCTTTATTAACAAAGCATAAGGTAGTAAATAGACAAGCATTCTTTGTGAGTGAAAGTGAAGATACAAGCTATTGGAAGGCTCGAAAAGTGGTTGGCATGACAATAGATATAAACGGAAAAGAAGTGGACTTTTATTCCTGTCATATGGGCTGGTGGAACGATAATGCAGAGCCTTTTAAAAGGCAAATGGATCGACTAGTCCAGTCCGTCCCTAAGGATCGGCTCCATTTCTTAGTAGGTGACTTTAATAATGAAGCATCATTAGAAAATGAAGGATATGATTATGTTCAAGATTTAGGTTATTTTGACACTTATCATTTAGCTAAAGAAAGAGACTTAGGCGTTACAGTTTGTGGTGATATTGCTGGTTGGCAAGATAGTCTTACGAATAAACGGATTGATTATATTTTCTCTTCCGCAAAGGTTGAAGTCATTCGTTCGCAAGTGATTTTTAATGGAATGAATTTGCCCATTATTTCTGACCATTATGGCGTAGATGTCACCATCAATATATAAAGGGAATTTGCCGAAATAACAAATAATTTTGATTATGAAGTAGAAATATAGAAAAGGTAAGAAGGAGAAGACAGCAATGAGAAGAATTTGGTGGAAAGAAGCAACTGCTTATCAAGTTTATCCACGTAGCTTTATGGATTCAAATGGGGATGGCATTGGCGATATACCCGGTGTCATTCAAAGGCTCGATTATTTAAAGGATTTGGGAATTGATGTCATTTGGCTAAGCCCCGTTTATCAATCACCCAATGATGATAATGGGTATGATATTAGTGATTATCAAGCAATCATGCCTGAGTTTGGAACGATGGAAGATTTTGATCAATTAGTAGCTGAAGTTCATCAGCGTGGAATGAAATTGATTATGGACTTAGTAATTAACCATACATCTGATGAGCATCCGTGGTTTATTGAATCAAAATCATCAACAGATAATCCATACCGAGATTATTATATTTGGCATGCAGGAAAAAATGGGAAAGAGCCAAATAATTGGGCTTCTATTTTTGGTGGATCTGCATGGGAATATGATAAACAAACAAAAGCCTATTATTTACATGTTTTTTCCAAAAAGCAACCTGATTTAAATTGGGAAAATCCTACTGTACGTAAAAGTTTATATGATATGGTGAACTGGTGGTTAGATAAAGGCATTGATGGCTTTCGTGTAGATGCTATTTCACATATTAAAAAAGCGCCTGGTTTTCCTGATCTGCCGAATCCAGATAATAAAAAGTATGTGCCGTCTTTTGCAGGTCACATGAACCAAGCTGGTATTCATACTTTTTTAGAAGAATTGAAAAAGGAGACCTTTTCCAACTATGATATTATGACTGTCGGTGAAGCAAATGGGGTTACCATCGATGATGCTCACTTATGGGTTGGTGAAGAGCAAGGTAAATTTAATATGGTGTTTCAATTTGAACATTTGGATTTGTGGGGGAAAAGCGTTACAGGTGGCTTAGATGTGCACGCTTTAAAACAAAAATTGACAAAATGGCAAAAGGGATTAGAGGGAAATGGATGGAATGCTTTATTTTTAGAAAATCACGATCAACCTCGCTCTGTATCGACGTGGGGTGATGATGAAGTTTACTGGGAAGAATCTGCCAAATGTCTTGCCACACTTTACTTTTTAATGCAGGGGACGCCTTTTATATACCAAGGTCAAGAAATTGGTATGACAAATGTTCAATTTGATTCTATTGACGATTATAATGATGTATCTATTAAAAATATGTATGCGGAAGAACTGGAAAATGGAAAAAGTCATGAGGAAATCATGGGAATTATTTGGAAAAATGGTCGTGATAACTCGAGAACCCCAATGCAATGGAATAATCAAGCCAACGCTGGTTTTACAACGGGGACGCCGTGGTTGAAGATAAATCCAAATTATAAACAAATTAATGTTGAACAGCAACAAACAGACGGTAACTCCATCTACCATTATTATCGTAACATGGTTCAGATAAGAAAAGAAAACGATGTATTCATCTATGGACGTTATGAGCTTATTTTGGAAGATCATGACCAAATCTATGCATATACGAGAACGTTGGATAATCAACAAATGCTTGTATTAACAAATCTATTTGCTGAGAAAACTACCTTTAAATTACCAAAAACGATTACATCTAAAGAAGGGAAACTGCTTTTATCTAATTATAAAGTTGACGCGTCTGGATCGTTGGAACAGATAACTTTAAAACCGTATGAAGCTAGAGTGTATGAATTAATTTGAGTACGCTAAAAGAAAGTTAAGTGACACCGCACGTAGTTTAGCGGATCGCTTAATTTTCTTTTTTTGTACTATAAGACAGCGAAGAAAGAGCTTTCGATAAGATGCTGCTTTTTTTCAGTTAGGTTCTTGGTTTGAAGAACGTGATAGAAAAGAGCAGGACAGTAAGCAATAGCGTGGTAGTTGTTAGATTTTCTAGTACAAATAAACGACAGTTGATACTGTTAGGTTAGCGGAGGAAGAGCACAGAGAAAATGAACAGTCCTTTTCTTCGGGCGACGTTTCGCAGGCTTAGCTTTGCTTGTACTATGGAGAAACGCAGTGGGAAGCCCCTGCCGGGAAAAAAGCGAACTGCTTTCTTTTGTGGAGGCTGAGCTTGGTTCCTAGTAGTTGTAGTGTTTTTCCGCAGTTGTCACTATCTACATTACGCTTGTGCTTTTTATAAAACAATTGTTGTATTAACGCCAGTAATAGTGTATATAATAGAGTGGAAAATATAGAGGTTATAATTAGTTGAGAAAAGCTTGACATATACAAATATTTGACGGCAATTTTCTTCTATTCTATGATTAAATATATTTATGTACCCTTTATTCCAATAGAAAATTTACAAAAAGACTATCGCAAAATTTGAAAGAATGCGGGCTGAACAAATCTTATTGGAGATGACAGTACCTACATACCTAGTTTGTTCACAAGTCTTAGGTATTTTAGGGCTTATACATAACCCAAGCTTTTCTAAGACTACGAACAATTAGTGTGAGATAAAAGAACATCTTTAATAATGGAAGATCCACTAATAAAGTATGAGAAAAGAAATGTTATACATGGAAGGAGCGAGCTGCTATAAATCTGAATAACATTGGAGCAAAAATAAAGCAAATGCGTTTACGTGCAAGGAAAACGCAACAACAGGTCGCGGATGAATGTGATATATCCAAAAGTTTACTGTCAAAAATAGAAAACGGACAGACAGCTTCAGCAATTGCTACTTTATCTAAAATAAGTGAAGCGTTAAACGTGCCACTATCATGGCTTTTAGATGACCAAGAAGATCGTGATCTGGTATTACTCCCTTCTAGTAAACGGCAATTTAAAGTTGGGGACGACAATATGGGGTATTCCTATGAATTGTTGGCGAACCGTTCTCCATTCACAGGCGTTGAACCGACAATTGTATATGTTACGCCGAGGGATATGAATGTAAGGGAAGAGTCTTATACCCATTCTCAAGATGAATTCATCTATGTATTGGAAGGTGCGATTCATTTGCGTTATGAAGGTAGAAAACATTATATGGAACAAGGGGATAGCGCTTATTTTAAAGGGGATAAACCTCATTTATTTATTCCAGTCAATAATGAACCTGCACGTGTACTAACTATTTTTATTGATAATCAATTGTAAATCCAGTCAAACTTCCATCCGTGGCGTTTTTTTACTATAGGAAGGTTTATAGTTATAAGAAAATTTGCTTTCTCTATAAATATTTAGCGATAAAACAAGTTGATCTAAACCTTCCACGGATGGTTTGAACTGGATATTTTAGGCAGTAGGATCCGTTTGTACGAAGGTTCTAAGTAGTAAAAGAAATAGCCGAAAAAAGTAGGAAGCCACCATTTACTTCGCCTCCTAGTAGTGAAGGTATTATCCCTGCGTGAAAGTGGATGATAGCAGAACATAGTGTAAATAAAGCAACGCTCCTATCAATTCTCCGACGCTCTCCGTTTTTTACACGATAGGAAAGTTAAACGAAGACTTTCTCCATAAAAATTTCTCGATATGCCGCCGATTTTTTCCATAGAACTAATCATTTGTCGAAATGCATAAAAATTTAATGGGTTTATCTGTCTTATTAAACCAATAATGTGGTTTAGAAGAGTCAAGAAATACACAATCATATGGGTGTAAAACATTCACATAATTATCTACTTCAATAGTTAAGGTGCCTTCTAGGACAAACAAAAATTCCTGTCCCTTATGAGAAAAGTTGTTACCACGATTTGCACCAGGGTCGAGAATAATTAAATTTGGAATAAACGCGGGATCTTTCATGTCTCCTGATAAATTCTTATAAATAAATCTATTTTCCGTCAAGTTTGCTGTGTCTACAGTATTTCTAGTGATTGTAGAACGCGAGTCATCATCCTCTTCCGAGAAAAAATAGCTCGGATTTACATCAAGTGATTCTGAAATTTTTTTAAGTGACTCTAAAGTAGCAGAGGTTTTTCCGTGCTCTAATTGTGATAAGAAGCTAATCGATAGCCCTGTTTCCTCAGAGATGTTTTTTAACGTTAATTTTTTTCTCTTTCGCAGCTTGTTTACTCTTTTTCCTATATGTGTTGTCTGTCTCATCGTTTGCCCTCCTCCACACCATTTCTTATAAGATATATCTTTTAATTTAGAGAATAAAAGCGTTTTTATACCAATGAAAGGTATATATAAACACTTTATTTATAAAAATGAGCGTTCTTCCCTAAGAATCAGTTGACGAAAAAGATGAAACTATCTTATAATTTAGTTAACCATAATTTAAGTAATACTTAAATAGTTTCGCGTTAAATTGTGTGAAAATTACTATCGTTTGCAATTTAGTATGTGTTCAAATGCAGTTTTGCTGAAGGGGGATGCGGCGCTTTAATAGTTAAATTATGGTTGAACAAATTGCAATATTTGAAAACGCTTCCTGTAGAGTGGCGAAAATATTGAAGGAGGTTTTTGTATGGTAGTAGCTTACAAACATGAACCATTTACAGATTTTACAGTTGAAGAAAATAGGCAGGAAATGGTAAAAGCCTTGGAAAAAGTTGAAAAAGATCTTGGAAAAGAATATCCGTTAATTATTGGTGGAGAGAGAATTACGACAGAAGAAAAAATTATCTCTGTAAACCCTGCAAATAAAGATGAAGTTGTTGGTTATGTTTCCAAAGCAAATCAAGCGTTAGCAGAAAAAGCAATGCAAACAGCAGATGAAACATTTGCATCGTGGCGTAAATCAGATCCAAAGTTTCGCGCTGATTTGTTATTTCGTGCAGCTGCCATTATTCGTCGCAGAAAGCACGAATTTACTGCACACTTAGTGAAAGAAGGTGGCAAACCTTGGAAGGAAGCAGATGCTGATACCGCGGAAGCGATTGACTTTTTGGAATACTATGGAAGGCAAATGCTTACATTAAAAGACGGCATTAAAATAAATAGTCGTCCTATTGAACATAATCAATTTCACTACATCCCACTCGGTGTTGGTGTTGTTATCTCACCTTGGAACTTCTTATTTGCCATTATGGCAGGTACAACTGCTGCTGCTATGGTAACTGGGAATACAGTGTTGCTAAAGCCAGCTAGTGCTACACCTGTAATCGCTTATAAATTTATGGAAGTGCTCGAAGAAGCTGGTCTTCCAGCTGGTGTCATCAATTTTATTCCTGGGTCAGGCAAAGACGTTGGGGATTATTTAGTGGATCATCCGCGAACACGTTTTGTAAGCTTTACAGGCTCTCGTGAAGTTGGGACCCGTATTTTTGAACGAGCTGCTGTTGTACATGAAGGTCAAAAGTGGCTGAAGCGAACAATTATTGAAATGGGTGGAAAAGATACCATCGTCGTCGATCGTGAAGCTGATTTAGAATTGGCTGCCCAGTCCATTGTTCAATCTGCTTTTGGTTTCTCTGGACAAAAATGTTCTGCTTGTTCTCGTGCTGTTATTCATGAGGACGTGTATGAAGAAGTGAAAACCCGTGTTGTAGAGTTAACAGAGGCGTTAACGGTAGGTGACCCAGTAGACTATACAAATTATATGGGGCCGGTTATTGACCAAGCCGCATATGATAAAATAATGGGGTATATTGATATTGGTAAGCAGGAAGGAGAGCTTATCGCAGGTGGTGAAGGTGATGATAGCAAAGGTTGGTTTATAAAGCCAACTGTATTCGCCGATGTAGATTCGAAAGGTCGGATTATGCAAGAAGAGATATTCGGTCCTGTTGTCGGTCTTACGCAAGCTAAAGATTTTACGGAAGCAATTGAAATTGCAAATAATACCGAGTATGGTCTGACTGGTGCTGTTATTACAAACAATCGTGCTCATCTTGAACAAGCGAGAGAGGATTTTCATGTTGGAAACCTTTACTTTAATCGCGGCTGCACAGCAGCAATTGTAGGTTATCAACCATTCGGTGGATTTAATATGTCTGGAACGGATTCCAAAGCAGGAGGGCCGGACTACTTGATACACCACATGCAAGGTAAAACAACTTCAGAAATGTTTTAATTCTTAAAGTAAATAGGGCATTCTTGCCAAATTGAATAGTCACATCTCCCTCTGTTTGTGCATAACGACAGAGGGAGATAGTTTAATTACAATATAATAAGGCATTTGACGCTATCTCGTTATTAGAAAAACTTGGTTTATCTTCAGTCTCTCTATGGCGAAAAATGCTGCCGTTTTTCTTATACGATAAAGCCTAAAATTTTATACTTCCCTATAGTACAAAATAAAATGATAGCAACCAAAGCTTAGAGATAGTCGGGAGGGGAAAGTTCATGGAACAAATAATGCGAAATTTCTTTTTGTTTCTATCTAATAATAAAACTTTAACAAAAGTTGCAAAAAAATATGGCTTTCGTTTTGGAGCTTCACGTTTTGTCGCAGGGATAAATATTCAGGAAGCTGCGAAAAAAATAAAGGCTTTAAATGAAAAAGGTTTTGTTGTCACTGTGGACCACTTAGGGGAGTTTATAGATAGTGTATCAGAGGCTAGACAGTCTGCGGAGGAATGTGTCAAAGCAATTGAAATAATTGCTAAAGAAGACTTACAATCCGAATTATCTTTAAAGCTTACTTCACTTGGGTTAGATATATCTCATGAGCTTGTGATGGAGAATATGCACAAAATATTACAAGCAGGTAAAGAAAATGATGTTATTGTCACGATAGATATGGAAGACTATGCACGATTAGAGAAAACGTTACAGATTTTTACGAGTCTTAAACAGGAATATGATAATGTGGGAACTGTATTGCAAGCCTATTTATACCGTGTTGAAGAAGATTTGGAAGCACTAAACCTATATAACCCATACTTACGATTAGTAAAGGGGGCATATAAGGAATCAGAAGAAGTTGCTTTTCCAAATAAATCGGATGTAGATACGAATTATAAAAAAGTGATTAAGCAGAACTTGTTAAACGGTAATTATACGGCAATAGCTACCCATGATGATGAAATCATTGCTTATACAAAAGAGCTGGAGCAAACGTATCAAATTTCCCGTGAGCAGTTTGAGTTTCAAATGCTTTATGGAATTCGACTTGAGCTTCAGAAGCAATTACTAAAAGAAGGGTACAAAGTACGTGTATATATGCCTTATGGCGCTGATTGGTTCGGCTATAATATGCGAAGATTAGCTGAAAGGCCTGCTAATGTGGCTTTCGTAATAAAAGGAATTTTTAAGAAATAAGCGGAAAGGAATCCTATATGTTAATTTTATCGGAAAAAGAAATACGAGAAAATTATTTTATGCTCGATGCAATAAAAGATTTGAAGCAAGGGTTACAAGCAAAAAATAATGCAATGATTAAAAATCCGCATCGGACAGTTATACATCTTCCAACGTTCAATGGCTCCAATTTATATATGCCAAGTGCGGATGTATCGTTAGATATTGCTTCTGTTAAAGTAGTAAGTATTTTTCCGGATAATCCAAACCAACAAAAACCGACTACCCAGGGTGTATTAATGCTGACAAATGCTACCGATGGAGAACATATTTGTTTCATGAATGCATCTTTTTTAACAAGATTACGTACCGGTGCTTTAAGTGCTATTGCTACAGATAAGTTAGCTCGTGCGAACGCCAAAGTATTGGGAGTGATCGGAACGGGATCGATGGCTTTTGAACAAGTACTTGGTATATTAGCTGTTAGGGATATAGAAGAAATTATCTTATATAATCGTACATTAGAAAAAGCTTTCGCATTTAAGGATAAATTAATCGAATGGGGAGTAAATAACTCCATACAAGTAGTACAAACTGTCAAATCTGTCATGAAATCTGCTGATATTGTTAACTGTAGCACGAGATCTAATACACCGGTGTTTGCTGGTGAAGATATTCAGCCAGGCACACATATTAACGGGGTAGGTTCCTTTCTTCCTACAATGAGAGAGGTAGATGTAAAAACAATTAAAAGAGCTGATCAAATCGTAGTAGACGATTTGGATAGTGCAAAAGAAGAAGCGGGAGAACTGATTTATGCTGCTAGTCAAAGTAATTGGGATTTTTCCAAGGTGTTTGCGGAATTAAATGAACTGATTCGACAGGAGCATATTATTCGCCCATCTGATGAGGCAATCACTTTTTTTAAATCCGTCGGTACGGCTTACTTTGACTTAGCTGTAGCAAGGGGTATTTATGCGAAAGCTCTTTCGATTGGCTTTGGAAAAACAGTTGATTTTGCTTGAATCGTACGTTGAAAAGAAGTGGAGTTCGCTTTTTTTTCGGAAAGTAACTTTTAATAACATTAAAAACAAACATCATAATTAGTCATGATATCATGTGATAATCAAACGGTATTAGCAAGCGATGCCATTTCCCCTTATACTAAAAACAGGGAGGGGATAAGATGGTATTTTATTATGAAAAATTGGATCATGTTCAATTAACAGCACCAAAAGATGAGGAACAAACAGCAAAGGCATTTTACGTCCATATCCTGGGATTTAAAGAAATTAATAAACCAAAGACATTACAAAAAAATGGCGGGATTTGGCTACAATCAGGTGATGTTCATATACATATTGGTGTGGAAGAACCGTTTATGCCAGCGAAAAAAGCACATCCTGCTATTTACGTAAAACATTTAGAAAAGTTAAAACGATATTTACAAGAGCACGATGTAGCTTATTTGGAAGACGAGCGATTGCCAAATTATAAACGTTTCTACGTTAGCGATCCATTTGGAAATCGGCTAGAGTTTTTGGAGAAAAGTTAGAAAAATATCAGAAAAATAGTAATGTTAGTTTTATTTATTTGCGGGTTGTTTATTTAAGGTGACGTGCTATACTAATTACATTCAAATAAATACGATTTTCATATAATAGCAGGGATAAGGCTTGCGAGTTTCTACCGGTTTACCGTAAATGAACCGACTATGAAAATAACTGATATAGATTGTATTTTACACTGTAAGAAAAGTGTTCGCATTTCGCCATCACGTGAAGTCTTCTTATGCAAAATACGATCGTTTCTCTTTTAACTCGAAAATCAGTTTCCGTTCATAGTTAGGTTGACGGAAGCGAATTTTCGAGTTTTTTGCATAATAAGAAAATATGCAGGTTTACCGTATAGCCATCCCTTTCCTAATTGGACTTATTTAACTGCATAAAAGCTTCATTGAAGTCCACCTTTTAAAAATGAGAATCTTGTATGCATATTGACATGGAAAGGAAGTTTAACATCATGGAGCGTTTAAAACAGATCATTTTAGCAAAAGGAAAAGTATTATCCAATACGGTTTTAAAGGTGGATGCTTTTTTAAATCATCAAATTGACCCATCCTTAATGGAAGAGATTGGAAAAGAATTTGCAGATCGATTTGCAGATGCTGGTATAACGAAAATATTGACTTTGGAATCTTCAGGAATTGCTCCTGCCGTGATGGCGGGCTTAGTTTTAAAGGTGCCTGTTGTGTTTGCAAGAAAACGTAAATCCCTAACATTAACGGAGCACCTTTATTCTGCGCAAGTCCATTCTTTCACGAAGCAGGAAACAAATGAAATTTCAATTTCGCAATCGTTTATAACTCAGGACGATACAGTTCTAATTATTGATGATTTCTTAGCAAATGGACAAGCGGTATTTGGTTTAATTGATATTTTAAAGCAAGCTAAAGCAACGATTGCTGGGATAGGTATTGTAATTGAAAAAAGTTTTCAAGACGGTGGAAAATCCATTCGTAACGCTGGTTATCGAGTGGAGTCCCTTGCCAGAATAGCACATTTATCAGACGGAAATGTCACCTTTTTAGAGGAGGAAAACTAACATGAAGAATGCTGCTTTAGGGCTACAACATTTATTAGCAATGTATGCAGGGGCTATTTTAGTACCACTTATTGTTGGTGATGCACTTGGCTTAACGTCAGCTCAACTAACGTATCTTGTTGCTATTGATATTTTAATGTGTGGTGTAGCGACTATATTACAGGTTTTAAGAAATCGATTCTTTGGAATTGGCTTACCTGTCGTTTTGGGTTGTACTTTTACTGCGGTAGGTCCAATGATAGCAATTGGCTCTAGTTATGGAGTGACTGCTATATATGGAGCTATTCTTGTATCTGGGCTTTTTGTCATTGCTGTAAGCGGGATATTTGGTAAATTGGTGAAATTCTTTCCTCCAGTTGTAACAGGTTCTGTTGTAACGATTATTGGAATTACGCTTATTCCTGTAGCTATAAATAATATGGGGGGCGGGCAAGGAGCAAGTGACTTTGGCTCATTAGTAAACATAAGTTTATCTTTTGGGACGCTATTATTTATTATTATATTATATCGATTTGCTAAAGGATTTATGAAATCTATTGCTATTTTAGTAGGTTTAATTATTGGAACATTAGCGGCTGGTATGATGGGTTTAGTTGATTTTCAAGCTGTTCGAGAAGCTTCCTATCTTCATTTACCGCACCCCTTTTATTTTGGCACACCAACATTTGAATGGTCTGCTATTTTAACGATGATATTAGTCGCGATCGTTTCATTAGTAGAATCCACAGGTGTATATTTTGCTTTGGGGGATATAACAGATCAAAAACTCAAAGGGAAGGACTTGGCAAACGGTTACCGAGCGGAAGGATTAGCCATTTTATTGGGAGGCTTTTTTAACGCCTTTCCATACACCGCTTTTTCTCAAAATGTCGGTTTGTTGCAAATGACTGGTGTGAAAAAGAAAAGCATTATTTTTATTACTGGTGTCATGCTTATAACGCTTGGTTTCATTCCTAAAATTGCCGCTTTAACGACAATTATTCCAACTCCTGTATTAGGTGGTGCGATGATTGCCATGTTTGGTATGGTAATTTCCCAAGGAATTAAAATGCTTGGTCCTGTCATTATGAAATCATCGGAAAATGCGATGATTGTGGCATGTTCTGTAGGAATGGGGCTAGGTGTAACTGTTGTACCTGAATTGTTTGCCAAATTTCCGGAGAGCATTCAAATATTAACAAGTAATGGCATTGTGGCGGGAAGTGTTACAGCTATTGTGCTAAATATTTTATTCCATATGCTTCCACAAAGAAAAACCAATGAGCATATCAGTTTGCGTGAGCAAGAAGCATAAAGAGATAGATTCCACATATGACGAGCCGTATTTATTCTCCCTTCAAAATCTAAAAAAGTGAAGGGAGGAAATAACGTATTTTGATTTCCACTCTGTTCCACTTCTCTTCGTTTAAGCACCTTTCCTATAACTCTATTGCGTGAAGTTTCACTTTATTTATTATCCAATAGACTTATGTTAGAATAAAAGATACTTTTCTATATAAGTCGTATTTGGTTGTTTTAAAAGAAAGGGGAAATAGGATGGTACGTCAATCCGTAAAAGAAGTAGAGAATATGAATAAATTACCAATCGTTATCGTGCTGATTACTGGAGCTTTTTTAGCCATTTTAAATCAGACATTACTCACCACAGCTATACCTCCTATTATGCAAGATTTACATTTAACCGAAAATACGGCCCAATGGGTAACGACGATTTTTATGCTCGTAAACGGCATTATGATACCTATTACTGCTTTTTTAATTGAAACCTTTACTACAAGACAATTATTTATTACAGCTATGGGAACATTTTCTGTTGGTACATTTATTTGCGCCATATCACCAAGCTTTTTTCTATTAATGACAGGAAGGGTCATTCAAGCTGCTGGCGCTGGAGTTATGATGCCACTGATGATGACCATCTTCTTATTTATGTTTCCAATTGAAAAAAGAGGAACTGCCATGGGAATGGTTGGGCTTGTAATTGGATTTGCCCCTGCTTTAGGACCATCTATTTCTGGTTGGTTAGTTGAGCATTTCGATTGGAGGTCTATTTTTTATGTCGTTTTACCTTTAGCTATTATGAACGTTATCATTGCGTACTTTGTGATGAAGAATATAACAAAACGTACCTATCCAAAAGTTGATATTTTATCTATATTATACTCAACCCTCGGTTTTGGAGGAATACTTTACGGATTCAGTAGTGCTGGTAATAATGGATGGACCGATCAATTGGTGCTTGTGTCGTTAGCTATTGGGCTAATTACTTTAGCGCTATTTATTACTCGTCAATTCACACTCAAGGAACCAATTTTGGAATTTCGAGTATTTAAAAACAAAATATTTACCATTACGATGATCATTGGAATGATTGGATTTATTGGCTTAATCTCTGCAGAAACCATTCTGCCAATTTATATGCAAAATATGGCAGGGTTTACGCCATTTGAATCTGGCTTGATGATTTTGCCAGGCGCACTACTAATGGGAATTATGTCGCCGATTAATGGACGAATTTTTGACCGATTTGGTGCTAGATACTTAGTAATGATAGGACTGTTCTTATTAACGATTACGTCATTATTGTATACCAATCTATCTGTAGATACGTCATTTACTTATTTAACCATCGTCTTTGCGGTTCGAATGTTTGGTATCTCCATGATTATGATGCCTTCTACGACAGCTGGGTTAAATCAATTATCTTATCGTTTAATTCCACATGGTTCAGCAATGACGAATACAATGCGACAAGTTGCCGCCTCAATTGGAACAGCTTTGTTAATTACGATTATGACTGTGACGGCTTTGGGTACTGGTAAAGAAGCGACTGTTACAGGACAAATACATGGGGTGAACATGGCGTTTTATGTTGCAACAGCAACATCCTTCCTTGGTCTTATACTAGCTTTCTTCGTAAAAGACAAGGCGTCCAAAGAAAGGGTTTTAAAGCAACAGGAAGCTTAAGTGCAGTTTGTGCTATATAGAATAGAAAAAAGTATGAAAGTTTTCCGGCTTATCGTTTAAAAAGCTGCCATGGTAGTTTTGTGGAAACCACTTACTATTAAAGTAATTGCAGGCAATGAATTAACTAGCTACGTAGAATCATATTGGATATGCCATATGAATAGCTATTTTAGTACAAGTTTTTTCTTATATTATCCCCCTTTTTTTATGTTTAAGGGTGGTAAGTAAGTTGGGAACATACTTTAAGAGGTGATACTTGATGCATTTGTTTTCTACCGCGTTAGTCTTGATGTATGTTATTTTTATTGCTGTTACGTTTTTGCTTGCAATTATTTATAATTGCCGTGATCAATGGATTCCTTTTGCTTATGCATCTATTATTTTAGCTATTGCTTCGCCGTTAGTGGCTTTTCTATTTATTATTGGAAAACCAACCAAAATGAGTGGGTTCATGTATATTTTTGAACAAGTATTGGATGCTAATTTAATAGCTTTTATTATTGTATTGCTCCACCTCTATTTATTGTTTACATTAGGTTTATTTTTAAAAGATAGCGTAGGAAAAAAATTGTCTTCTTACTTTTATGCTTTGATAAATAAAATAAGAACTAGAAAGTATTTTCGTAACGATAGAAACAAGGAAAACTTTTAAAATCATGTACAGTGTATTAGATATGAAAAAAAGATGCTGCGGTCACGTTATTCATGATCGCAGCAACAATATTTATTTGGTGTTTATAATGATTTTTCCTTTAGCATGATGCGTTTCACTAAGCTGGTGAGCTTGTTGTATTCCTTCTTGCGTTAGCGGGAAGTTATGTCCAATAATGGATTTGACATGACCGTTTTCCATTAACTTTGCTATTTCCTCGAGTTGCTTTCCATTTTCTTGTAACCATAAAAATCCAGCTGTAATTCCTAATTCTTTCGCTAAGTCTTCATTTGGTGGTTGCACAATGGAAACTAATTTTCCACCTTCTTTTAACACATGCATGCTCTTTTCTTGAACTTCTCCACCAATTGTATCGATAACTAGGTCGTAGTCTTTAATTATTTCAGAGAAGTCTTCTTCTTTATAATTAATAAACCGGTCTGCTCCTAAAGATTCAACAAGTTCCTGATTTTTCTCACTTGCTGTAGTAGCTACATACGCCCCAAAATGTTTTGCAAATTGAATGGCGTATGTTCCGACTCCTCCAGATCCAGCGTGAATGAATACTTTGTCTTTAGCTTTGACTTGACCAAAGTCAAAAAGACATTGCCAAGCAGTTAAACCGGCTAAAGGTACAGCTGCTGCTTCATTGAATGTAATACTATCTGGAAGAAGAGCTACTTTATCTTCGTCTATCGCGGTGTATTCTGCATAAGTTCCCTGTGCGCTTGTTGCTGGACGGGCAAATACACGGTCACCAGTTTTAAATTTGGTTACGCTTGAGCCAACTTCTTGAACGATACCAGCAGCATCCCATCCAAGGATAATAGGAAATTCAAGTGGGAGCATCTCCTTTAAATATCCTTCACGAACTTTCCAATCTATTGGGTTAATACTTGTAGCGTGCATCTCTACAAGAACTTGGTTATCCTTTATTTGTGGCTTAGGAACATCGCGTTCTTCAAGTTGATTTGCATGACCATATTGGTTTATAACAATAGCCTTCATGTTTTCCCTACTTTCTAAAGATGTTAGTATTATAATCTCAGGGTTCTGTTCAGATTATGCATAAGGAGGTAGTAAGATGGAAAAACTATCATCTTTTCAACCTGTTTTACCTAAAGATCCTAAAGTGCTTATCCTTGGTTCCATGCCAGGAAAACAATCACTTCAACGGCAAGAGTATTACGGGAACCCAAGAAATCAGTTTTGGGATATCCTGCTCACTATCCTTCAAGAACCTAAGGTAATCGATTATACTCAAAAGTTGCAGGTTTGTAAAAAACATTGCTTAGCACTTTGGGATACGGTAGGGACTTGTTATCGAGCAGGCAGTTTAGATGCAAATATTAAAGATGAAACCCCTAATGATATTCCTTCTTTATTACATAAGTATCCTTCCATCAAATTAATAGCTTGTAATGGAGGGAAATCCTATCAACTGTTAAATAAGTATTTTAAGCAAGAGCATTTAGCTCAAGTAGATGTGGTTAAGCTACCTTCAACGAGCCCAATTCCAGGAAAATATACAAAGCGTTTTGTAGATAAGGTGGAAGCGTGGAAGGTGATTTTGAAATATATTTGACGAATAGCTTATGCTTTTTGTCGATTAGCAGTCAGGAAATAGGGTATACTGAATATAGTAGGAAGAAATAATTAGTTTAGAGTATAGTATGAATAAGTGTAACTGTTAACTAATAGTATAAGATGGATTGTTTTAATGAAATGGTATACTAGGTTTAGAGAGAAGCACTAAAGTGGTTTTTCAGTAGAAAGAGGGGCAGCAAAGGAGTCGTAAGCGGCAACTTACGACTCCTGCGACGGGTTATCCTTATGGCGACTTCGCTATAGGATAGCATGGCACATCATGTCATTAGTGGCGTCATCATTATCCTTTGCTAACTCCATCGGCAGAGTGGCTTTATTTGCTTTCGCGGCTATTTACAATTAACAATACAAGCGTTGCGAACGAAAACATCAGTTCTATCGTCTTGTCAATTGGTATCAATTCATTCAGCCCCTTTCTCTAAGGGATTACCAGTCGCCAAGCATGAAGAAATCTTCTTCACTTCTTTCGCCCTCTGCATAACCTGTCCCCCTCATTATACTATAATACGGCATTGATTTGTGGGAATTATTAGGAAATGGTATAAAATTCTCATTTTTCAATTAATTAAGCAATATTCCCTATGCTAAATTTGTTTTCTCTTAGGTTATAAACCTAGGTTTGTTCCTTTTCAAATTAGTTAAGTAGAAAATAGGTAATTCCCTGGGTAAATAGGCTATTGTTAGCATGAATACAAGCTTTGACAAATTGAAATATGGACAGGTTATGTTTATGCTATAAACTTTATGGATTATTGTATAAGCCACTTTTATCATAGAGATTTGGCGACAAGACTGGTTCAGTAGGTATACAAAGACCTCTTTAAGCATCGTTTTTAATAATTTGTAGACTTAGACAGTTTTTGTTGAGTAACCTAAGTATCAACTACAAACTATACTTGATGTAAGAATGTGGTCGCGCTTTTGGGTAAGCGTATTTAGAGAGCTGTATATGGTAGCTGCTGTACAATTAGGCGGTATGACGTAAATATAATCACGTCCTTATCCAGAGATGAAGATGGGAGCGTGTTTTTTGTACATAGGAAAGTAAAATTATAGGTGGCAACGCTTTCGCCATAATGACTGAATGATAAATGAAGATTTTCTAAACACATGAAACGGTACTTAAAGACATAAGTTAAATGAAAAAAGTGTAACAACTGTATACTCTAGTAGGATAAGTAAAGGGATATCCTTATGATAAAATATTGGAGGAATAGAAATGTTAAAACATGTTGTACTACAAACAGACTTTGGTTTAAGTGATGGGGCGGTAAGTGCCATGTATGGTGTTGCTAAATCGGTGGATCCATCCATTCAACTTTTTGATTTAACACATGATATTTCTCCATATAATATTTGGGAAGCATCTTACCGTTTGTATCAAACGATGTCCTATTGGCCAGAAGAAACGGTGTTTGTTTCTGTTGTCGACCCTGGGGTAGGAACGGATCGACTAAGTGTTGTTGTTAAAACAAATAGAAATCAGTATATTGTAACACCAGATAATGGAACATTGACGCATGTGAAAGGCCATATTGGTATAAAAGAAGTTCGAATCATTGATGAAAAAATAAACCGATTGCCGCGATCCGGAGAGTCACACACTTTTCATGGAAGGGATATTTACGCATATACAGCTGCAAGACTTTCTACTGGAGTTATTCGTTATGAAGAGGTCGGACCGAAGAGGGATGAAGACCGAATTACTTGTTTAAAAGAAGAAAACGCTGCAATTAATAAAGGAATCATTCGTGGATGTATCGACATACTTGATGTGCGATTTGGAAATGTGTGGACAAACATAAATCGTCGTTTATTAGTTGAAGCTGACCATCAATATGGTGATAGGTTGTATGTTACGATTTCCCATCATCAAAAAGATGTATACAAAAATAAGTTGTTATTTGTGCGTTCATTTGCTGAAACGCATTTAGGAGAGCCTTTACTATACATTAATTCATTAGATAAAGCAGCTATTGCGCTGAATCAAGGTTCTTTCGCTAAAGCGTATCATATAGGAACGGGTACAAGCTGGGGAGTGTTTATTCAGAAAGTTGACGAGTGAATGGAATGGTTTCTAAACTTGGCTTTTCTGTTACACTATAGGGAATAATCACCGCTTACCTGAGTTGATTTATCATGATTGTAGACGTTTTTATTTGAAAGTATCGGGTTTGTGGTAAAAGGAATTTGGAAAGTCAAACACTTAAATTTTGTTTTTTTTACTTGGTGCCAAGTGCATGTAGTAGGAGGGGGGAGTGAAGCTGTGGGGTTATTTTTTGGAAGGATTAGCTTGTTTAGTTGTTTATGGCTTATGCTTATTTTGTTTGATAGTAATTATATACCGTTTAGCATTAGTTTATTTGCAGTTTCTTTTGCCTTTTTTTGCTTATTAACGTTACAGAAGCATCATATCTATTTCTATGTTGTCTTGTCTGTTATTGCGATTCTACACATGTGGACAGTAGGGACTGAGCAATTTTATATCATCACTTATCTTTATTTTCTCGTTGTCGATGCTACTTTTAGGTTACAAGGATATTCATTAAAAGGCTATCGTTACGTCCGTGGACAATATGATGCGTCAAGCTTATACAGAATATGGACAACGGCAAAAAATAATAGATCATATAGGTGATTTAAAACAAACGGAGAATGCTGCGTTGCAAAAGGAAATTGACGAAGCTTTAAAAAATCCCGTTTTCTCTGTTACTACAAGCAATTTTACTACTGGTCAGGAGATGATGTACGATCCAATTTATCAGTTTTTATTTGGCTTTAGTTTGTTTTTCGTTATTTATACGGTTGCTTATAATGTATTACCAATTCTTATTGAAAAGCAGGAAGGAGTTTGGGATCGGCTTATTTTATCTCCAGTTAAGAAATGGAAAATGTACGCTGGAAATATGATTTACAGCTTTTGTATAGGGTACTTGCAAATATTGATTATATTCTCGTTTTTCTATTTTGTTTTTGGTGTTGACTTTAATGGAAAGTTTCCGGAAACATTATTATTTTTAATTCCCTATGTTTTTACTATTGTTGCATTAAGTATTTTGTTAACAGCAATAGTGAAAAATTCCAACAATTTAATGCATTTATTACCATTCTAGCAGTTTGTATGGCTATGGTTGGTGGTGCCTATTGGCCGATCGAAATTGTAGAATCCAACTTTCTAATTGCTATATCAAAAATAAATCCAATAACTTATGGAATGGAAATTTTACATGGGGTTGTCAACTATGGTTATTCGTTGGAAGAACTTTTCTACCCGATGAGTATTCTGTTACTAATGGGAATTGTTATGATTGGTGTTGGCATACATTTAACGACATATATAATTCGTGCAGTGGTTGAATAGATCCTTTTGCAATAGTGTATAATTGCTGCAAGAGGGTTTATTCTTATTCCATTAGGGGATAGGAAATACTTATTCAATTTTGGGAGAATAGTATCTAACCAAGCTTGTTTTAAGAAAAACTTACATTTTGTAGTTTGGGTGGAGTGTTTTTTGGTAATAGTCCACTGTGGAATACCACTATAATTATTTTATTAGAGTATTAAGAATTAATTAATTTCTACTTATGGCTGGTATTGTTCTATTAACGTTGTTATAATCATCCATTATATTCGTTTTTTATCACTAAAAAATGAACAGTCATTCATTTTTGGTTAGAAGGTTGCGTGAAACTATGAAAAACAGCTTAAGAATATTTATGACAGATATAAAAAAATTGAGTAAGAACTGGGTAGCGCTCATTATCATTGGTGGGCTTATTTTCTTACCCTCTTTCTATGCATGGTTTAATATTAAGGCTTCTTGGGACCCTTATGGACAAACGGATCAGATCCCTGTTGGAGTAGTGAATGAAGATGAGGGCGCGACAGTGAGAGGGGAAAGCATTGACGTTGGGAAAGATCTTGTAGATACGCTTCAAGAAAATAAAGCAATGGATTGGCGATTTACAGATCGAAAGACGGCAATGGAAGAAGTGGAATACGGCAATTATTTTGCTGTTATTGTTATTCCTAAGGATTTTTCAAAACAACTGGGTAGCGTTATGGAAGACAATCCAGA
This sequence comes from Virgibacillus sp., assembly GCF_013393565.1. Taxonomy (NCBI): domain Bacteria; kingdom Bacillati; phylum Bacillota; class Bacilli; order Caryophanales; family Bacillaceae; genus Virgibacillus; species Virgibacillus sp. The sequence continues at coordinate 6,334 of NZ_JABXHF010000002.1, read as the reverse complement.
AAAGGCAAACGTAGAATACTATGTGAATGAAAAAGTCAATGCGATTGCACCTAAAATTACGGAAAAAGGTGCCTCGGTTATTGTCGAGCAAATAAGTAGTCAATTTATTTCTACGGTCAATGGTGTAATCTTTGATATGTTTAACCAATTAGGTATTGAACTAGAGAAAGATTTACCTGATATTAAACGCTTTGAAAATTACGTATTTGAAATGGAAGAAAAGCTTCCGGAAATCAATGATTTGCTTAACCAATCATTATCTGACGCAAACCAGGCACAAGATATCGTTAACAAGGCACAAAACTTAATTCCTAATGCGCAAAAAGTAACCGATAATGGGTTAACAACCATTGATAATACGACGTCTTTTTTGAAAGAAGCAGAAGATCGATTAAATAAAATGGCTCCGCAAATTGAAACGGATTTACGTAAAGTGAAAGACGTTGCAAATAAAGCAAACAACTTTCTGCAAGATATACAGAAAGTGGATGTTGATTTTAGTGGTGGAAAAGAACTTGCTAATCAAATTAACCAACAGCTTGACGATGGCGCTAATAGAGTGGGGGCAGTGATCAGTTCGTTAGAGCAATTGAAGCAACAAAATGATCAAACGGATAACAACGAAAGTGAGCAAGGCAATAGCTCAAACGTGAATCGTGAACAAATTGATCAGGTTATTAAAAGACTGACGACATTACAAGAAGCCTTAACGAATATAAAAGAGACAAATAAAGAAGTTATTCAATTTATAGATGCGAAAGATAAAGATGTAGATCAAATGGTAAATGATTTGCAGCAAGTGGCTGAAAATACATCGACAAATATTGATGCTTTTGTTAAAGAATATAAAGCATCGATTGAACCCACAGTGATGGAGGAAATTAGTCGAGCAAAAAGTACGCTTTCAGAAGCCAGAGGGATCTTGGTAGATATTCAAGAGACAATACCAGAAGTAGAACGTATTCTTGGTAGTACAGAGAGTAATTTAGGGAAAGGAGAAGATGTTCTTAAGCAAGCCTTAGGTGAATTCCCATATGTGAATAGTAAGGTTAATGAGCTAGCGGACAGAATTCGTAGCATTAAAGGTGACACGGACATTAATGAAATTATTAAACTGTTGCAAAATGACCCAGAAGCTGAGAAAGGTTTCTTTGCGGAACCTGTTCAGCTAAATCAGAATAAGCTGTTCCCAATGGAGAATTATGGTACCGGTATGACACCATTTTATACAGCTTTGGCAATATGGGTTGGTGGGTTACTGCTCATTTCTTTACTAGCCACCGATGTGCACGACCAAATTAATTATACAGAACGACAAATGTATTTCGGACGGTTATATACATTTATGGGAATTGGTTTTTTACAAACGATTATTGTAACAGCAGGTGATTTACTCTTACTTGGAGTCGACGCGGCTGCGCCATATTGGTTTATGACGTTTGGGATATTTATTAGTTTTATTTTTATGCTTATTATTTATACGGTTGTTTCCGTGTTTGGTGATGTCGGAAAAGCAATGGCAATTGTATTTCTAGTTCTGCAAATTGCTGGATCGGGAGGAACCTATCCTGTTGTATTGTTACCAGAGTTTTTCCAAATGATTAATCCATTTCTTCCGTTTACCTACGCAATTGACTTATTACGAGAATCTGTTGGCGGTATTGTTTGGGAGAGAGCGAGCAAGGATATTTTATACCTCAGCTTTTTTGGGGTTGCAGCTATAGTACTAGGTGCGTTCTTTAAACCAATCATTAATCGGCATACAAATAAACTGAAGAAAAAATCCAAAGAATCTGGTTTATTTCACTAAAACAAAGAAGCCCCATTTGATGCGAAAGACGTGTCAAATGGGGCTTTTTAATTATTCGTTTAGAGGCAATTAGGTGTAAAAGAATAGTTTAGAGACTTCATATTCAGGAAGTTCTACCCTAAGTATTTTTCATTAAATAACATTTCACGTCGTATAATTACTTGTAAACAAGTACCAGCTGCGTGTTAGTTTTATATAAGGCTTTTTCCCTATATAATTAATAAGAAAGATGTGAAAGGTGGAAAAGACTGTTGAGGAAAAAAAGAGTTTTGTATATAAGTGTTAGTGTCATTATTTTATTATTTATTATTGATATAATCGCTAGCTTCTATTTTTATCATTTAGCAATTGCACGTAATCAAAAGGATTTTTTGCAAGGAAATGAAGATCTTGAAGTTTCTGCGCAAGCGTTAGACGAAATGCTTGAAGGAGATTGGCGAGATTGGGTCCGTGAACAGAACTTTGAAACGTGGAATATGACATCTTATGACGGGCTAAAACTACAAGGCTATTATTTACCTGCAAAGAAAGAAACAAATAAAACAGTTATTTTCGCACATGGCTATTTAGGACGTGGCTTAGACATGGGGATGTTTGGTCAACACTACTGTGAAGAACTTGGTTATAATATGTTTACAGCGGATTTAAGAGGTCATGGTGAAAGTGAAGGAGATTATATTGGGTTCGGCTGGCATGATCGCCTGGATTACGTAGATTGGATTCATAGAGTAATTGAAGAACAAGGAGAAGATGCCGAAATTGTGTTACACGGGGTTTCTATGGGGGCTGCGACTGTATTAATGGCAAGCGGTGAGAAACTCCCTAATAATGTAAAAGCAATTGTAGCAGATAGTCCTTATACGAGTGTGTATGACATGTTTGCTTACCAAATGGATCGAATGTTCCATTTACCTTCATTTCCGCTGTTACCTAGTACAAGTGCGGTGACGAAAGTACGTGCTGGGTATGGTTTAAAAGAAGCTTCCGCAGTAGAACAAGTGAAAAAAACAGACATACCTATTTTGTTTATTCATGGGAGTGCAGATACATTTGTACCTACTCGTATGAGTGAAGCGTTATATGCGCAGACAAATAGTGATAAAGAATTGATTATATTCGATGGGGCAGGGCATGGTGAAGCTTTTGTTACGCATAAAGAAGATTATATAGAAAAGTTACATGAGTTTTTACACAATAGGAATTTATAAAGTGAATCTTTAATACGGTAGGGACCTGCTTTTATTCCACGCGAGTTGTTTCGTACGAAAAATGGATGAAGGTGCTGTACTCTCCCAAGTAGACTTGGTCAGCTTCCATTTTTGAATTTTTAAAGTGGAAGACTACAGCACCCTTATATCTGGGGTGAAATTTTAAGGTTTAGTATAAGAATAACCACAAGTTTCGCCATAATATTTGCCGAAAAGCAAAGTTTTTCTAAAAGGCCATGTTCTATATTAAGGATAACGGTAACCTTTTTTGTATAAATATAAATAAAATTTTATAAATATACTTGAATTAACAAAGTAGTACCTCTATAATATGGAATAATTAGAATTCAATCTAAGAGGTGAATGAATAACATGACAAAGGGACAGCTCGTTTTAGAAACTGGGGAGGTATTTTCTGGAGAATGGATAGGGTATAGAGGAGAGTGTGTAGGTGAGGTCGTGTTTAATACGAGTATGACAGGTTATCAGGAAATGTTGACAGACCCATCCTATGCTGGGCAAATTATTACACTAACCTACCCTATAATTGGGACTTATGGAATAAATCAGGAAGATTCAGAAAGCAATCATCTCCAAGTAGCAGGTGTTATTATGAATGACCTTTGTGAAGAACCAAACCATTTTCAATCGCAGGCAACTGTAACGGAGATATTAAAGAAACATCGTATTTCAGGATTAAAAAATGTGGATACGAGATCACTAGTTGTTGCTATTAGGAAACATGGAACGATAAAAGGGAAGCTGGTGTTAGAGAAACCTTTTCCAGACTATAAACATGAATTTATTTTGTCGGATGCAAAAAAGCTCGTTCAACAAGTAGCTGTAACATCTATGGTGCAAACAGGTGCAGGTAGTTGTCATATTGTCATCGTTGATTTTGGTTATAAAAAATCGATGGTACATTTCCTTGTGAATGAAGGATGTAAAGTAACAATTGTACCTTATTATTATGATATTGAAGCAATTAAAGCACTAAACCCAGACGGCATTTTGATTAGTAATGGTCCAGGAAATCCTAGTGAGCTACAAATTTATTTTCCGAAAATTAGAGCAGTTGCTGAATCCTTTCCAACACTGGGAATTTGTTTAGGGCACCAACTTATTGCCTTAGCATATGGTGCGAAAACAGAAAAATTGCCATTTGGACATAGGGGAGCAAATCATCCAGTAAAAGATTTACAAACAGGAAAAATAAATATAACTGCGCAAAATCATGGATATGTAGTAAATAGAGAAAGTGTGAACGAATCTGTTTTTCAACTTACTTTCCAACATGTTCATGACAATTCTGTCGAAGGGATGAAACATAAGCAATTGCCAATTACGACGGTGCAATTTCATCCAGAAGCTCATCCAGGTCCAAGGGATACGACATACATTTTGACTGATTTTGTTCAACAGGTCAAACAGTTAAAGGAAGAATACTTATGGGAAAAAGTTTAAGAAAAGTGCTCGTAGTAGGTTCTGGTCCAATTGTCATCGGTCAAGCTGCTGAATTTGATTATGCTGGTACACAAGCGTGCTTAGCACTACAAGAAGAAGGAATAATAGTTATTTTAGTAAATAATAACCCAGCAACGATGATGACAGATAAAGAAATTGCGGATCGTGTTTATATGGAAGACATTACGGTAAAAAATGTGGAGAAAATTATAGCGAAGGAAAACCCAGATGGGTTCATTGGCACGCTTGGAGGACAAACGGGGTTAAATGTAACGATTGCGTTGTATGATCAAGGTATTCTGGATAGATACAATGTAAAAGTGCTTGGAACGAGTGTAGCATCGATTCAAAAAGGGGAAAGCAGAGAGGCATTTCGTCAGTTAATGTTTGATATAAATGAGCCCGTTTCCCAGTCAAAAGTAGTAAAAAATGTAAAGGAAGGAATTCTTTTTACTGAAGAAATTGATTTTCCTGTTATATTAAGGCCTGCTTATACGCTTGGTGGAGAAGGTGGAGGCTTTGCCAATAATGAAACAGAACTTGTAGAAAAATTACACACGGCTCTTGCGCTTAGCCCCATTCATCAAGTCCTTGTCGAGAAAAGCATTAAAGGGTGGAAAGAAATTGAATATGAAGTGGTGCGCGACGTAAACGATACATGTGTCATTGTTTGTAATATGGAGAATTTAGATCCTGTTGGTGTGCATACAGGCGATTCGATGGTAGTTGCTCCTTCGCAAACGTTAACCGATCAGCAGTATCAGATGTTACGTTCCGCTTCTTTAAAAGTAATCCGTGCTCTTGATGTAGTAGGAGGCTGTAATATTCAATTTGCTTTAGATCCTAAATCGAATACCTATTGCATTATTGAAGTGAATCCAAGGGTAAGTAGATCGTCGGCACTCGCCTCTAAAGCAACAGGTTATCCAATAGCATGTGTAGCTACGAAATGTGCCATCGGATATCATTTAGACGAAATTATTAATCCGGTTACGGGTACAACTTCAGCGGCATTTGAACCTGCGTTAGATTATGTCGTTGTTAAATTACCACGCTTTCCTTTTGATAAATTTACCGAAGCAGACCACACACTGGGGACGCAAATGAAAGCGACTGGTGAAGTTATGGCTATTGACCGCACGTTCGAAGGAGCCCTAAATAAAGCGGTCCGTTCATTGGAAATGGGTATATATAGCTTGTTTTTACCTAAATTAATCCATGTAGCAGATGAGGTTTTGCATCAACAAATTACAGAGGCGAATGATTTGCGTTTATTTGCAATTGCTGAAGCAATACATCGCAACTGGCCTATTGATGATCTCCATGAGCTAACTCAAATAGATCTTTGGTTTTTAAATAAAATAAAACGAATAGTAGCTTTAGAAAAAGAATTAACAACCTATCGTTTGGACGAGATTCCAAAAGATTTATTATTGCAAGCAAAGCGATTCAATATAAGTGATCACCAGATTGCTAACTTAATTGGTGTAAAGCCATATGAACTAAGAAATAAATATAAACAGTTACGTATACAGCCTGCTTATAAATTAGTAGATACTTGTGCAGGAGAATTCACTGCTACGTCCCCTTATTATTATTCTACTTGGCACGGAAAAGATGAAGTGCAAGTAAGTCAAGGGAAGAAGAAAAAAATAGTAATTGTAGGATCAGGACCAATTCGGATAGGGCAAGGAGTTGAGTTCGATTATTGTTCTGTTCATGCTGCTGTAGCAGTGAAGCAACTTGGGTACGAAGCCATTGTCATCAATAATAATCCAGAAACGGTAAGTACGGATTACACTGTTGCGGATAAACTCTATTTTGAACCTTTAGTACTTGAAGATATTTTGCA
>NZ_JABXHF010000057.1:0-29288 GCF_013393565.1 Virgibacillus sp. | reverse complement strand
TTAGCTCCTGGAGATGCTTTGTCAGGGAAAATGCTTAATGATCCAAATGTAGACCCTGAAGTTTTTGAAGAACGCCGTCAAGCATTAGGTTTAAATGATCCTATTTATGTACAGTACTGGAACTGGATAAGTGATGCAGCACAAGGCGACTTTGGAAATTCCCTCTTCTTTAATGGTCGTTCTGTTGCTGAATTAATTGAAGCTCGATTTGCTAACACATTGTATTTAGGTCTTTTCTCTTTAGCTATTACGGTAATTGTTGCTATTCCTATTGGCATTTATTCTGCAAGAAAGCCATACTCATTACTGGACTATGGGGCTACTGGTTTTGGTTTTTTAGGATTAGCTATTCCTAATTTCTTTTTTGGATTAATAGCAATTTACGTCCTATCGATTAACTTAGGTTGGTTCCCTTCGCAAGGGACATTATCCACTCCTGGACTTACTGGATTTGAAGCATTTATGAATCGTATTCATCACATGGTTCTCCCTGGTATTACACTTGGATTAGCAGGCACTGCAACTTATATGCGATATATGCGTTCCGAAGTGCTAGACGTATTAGGAAGCGATTATATACGTACAGCAAAGGCAAAAGGTATGTCGGAAAGTAATGTCCTCTATAAACATACGCTACGAAACGCACTAATTCCTATTATCACCTTAATGGGATTTGAAATTGGCGTGTTATTAAGTGGTGCTGTAATCACGGAACAAGTTTTTCAATACCCTGGATTAGGCACTTTATTTTTAAGCTCTGTTATGAACCGCGATTTTCCAGTTGTAATGGCGATTGCTCTCATACTAGGTATTCTCATTTTAATTGGTAATTTAATAGCTGATATTCTTTACAGCATTATTGATCCAAGAATACGTTACGATTGAGGTGAATAATAATGCAAACAAATACGGAAAGCACATTACCAACAGGACCGGAAAATGAGCCTATTGATCAACAACATCAACATAAGACACCATTTCAGTTAGCATTTAACCGTTTTAAAAAGAATAAGTTAGCTGTTATTAGCATTTTTGTACTTTTAGCTATTGTTATTATCTGTATTGCTGCCCCATTACTTACGAGTCAAGACCCAATTAAAACAGACGTAACAAATATTGAAAAAAGACCTACCGATGAACATATTTTAGGAACGAACGGGCAAGGGCAAGACAATTTCGCCCGCTTATTATACGGCGGAAGAATCTCTTTAATTGTCGGTTTTAGTGCCATGTTTTTTACGTTAGTCATTGGCGTTGTGCTTGGATCCGTCGCTGGTTACTATGGCGGCAAGGTAGATAGTATCATTATGCGTGGAGCAGATATTATGCTTATGCTACCATTTCTTGTACTTGTGCTAACGATTATCGCAGTTATTGATAAGATAACAATCGGAATATTTGTTACCATTATCGCTTTAACATCATGGCCTAATTTAACTCGTATTATCCGAGCTACATATTTATCACTCCGAGAGCAGGAGTTTGTACTAGGCGCCAAAGCCATCGGTGCAAGTGATATGCGAATTATCCGTAAACATTTTATTCCCAATGCGATTGGTCCGATTATTGTAAATGCTACGCTCATGATGGCAACATACATTATTGTAGAATCAGGGCTTAGCTTTATCGGTTTTGGCATCCCTCAGCCAACACCAACTTGGGGGAATATGATTTCTGAAGCACAAAACATTCGCATATTGCGAAATAACCCAGAAGCATGGATACCTCCAGGATTAGCTATTTTAGTAACCGTTCTAGCAATTAATTTTATCGGTGACGGATTGCGAGATGCCTTTGATCCGAAAAGTAAGCAACGATAACGATATATTCGAAGAACTTATCTTATCTATAAACCATGCAAAAAACTTACTGCTAACAATGAGCAGTAAGTTTTTTTGAAATGTCCTCTCTAAAAGAAGCAAACAATTAGTCAATGCATGGTCATTATCTTTGCTAATTGTCGAATGAGAATAAAAGGTATGAATAAAGCACGCGGATCTCTAAGAACGCTTCACTTTTTCTCAGTAAAATGATTATACTTGGCTTGTCGCCAAGTCTTTGGCGAAAGCCTTTGTTTTCTTATACTATTAACCTTTTAAACTTTATGCTTTCCTATAGTACAAGATAGAAAGTACATAAAATGCGTCCTTTTCCTATTCAAATAAACCACTATTCTTGATGCATTTTACCTTTATTGAAAATGTGAACCATTTCATGTAATTCATGCCGGAGATTGTCCAAATCTTTGGACTGATCAACAACTTCTCCCATTGCTGCACTTGACTGTTGGGCCGAAGCTGCAGTTTGTTCAATTCCAGCTGATGACTCCTCTGTAACAGAAGCTATCTCATGAATAGCTGCATTCATTTTACTGCTATTATCTTTCATTTCTTCTAAATGCGAAGATATTGTTTTTATAATTTGAACCATTTCATTGACCAACATGGTTATGCCATCAAATGTTTGTTGTGTTGCGTGAATTTGTTTGGTACCCGTTTCCACTTCCTCATAACTATTTTCTAGCGTATTCGTAACTAAATTGGAGTTATGCTTAATATGGGTAACAATTCCAGTTATATTTGTTACAGAATCGCTTACTTGTTCAGCGAGTTTTCTTACCTCATCTGCTACAACCGCAAAGCCTTTTCCATGCTCTCCTGCTCTAGCAGCTTCAATCGCAGCATTTAATGCAAGTAAATTCGTTTGTTCAGCAATATCTTGAATGGTTTGGACTAAATGGTTAATTTCTTGCGATTGTTCATCTAATTGCCTCACTTTATCTACTGCTTCTTTCACTATTTTATCAATTTGTTCCATTTGCTCTGAGGAAGATTTCATCATCTGCTCTCCTTCCTCGGTCATCGTCAAAATTTCTTGAGAAGCTTGATCGATTAACTTTCCTTGGTCGTTTGTATCACTCACTTTCGTACTAAATGTTTCCATATTCATCGCTAAATCACTTGCTCGATTTGCTTGTGTCTCTGAACCAACGGCTAATTCTTGCATGGTTGTAGCTATCTGTTCTGCTCCCTCCATCACTTCTTGAGCCGAGCGAGTAAAAGATTGTCCATAATTACTTACGGTATTTGATACATGATTAACTTTTCCCAAAAAATTGTTAATGTTTTCACTTATTGTATGAGTCGCTTCCATCATTTGCCCAAACTCACCGCCTGCATTTATAGGCAGTGGCTCTGGTTGCACCTTCCCCTCCGCAATACCTTTTATTCTCGCCCACAATTGATTGATCGGTATTGTAATGGATCGGACAGTTAGTACGCTAATAGCAACTACGAATAAAATGAAACTAGCAGTAAGTATGATAAACCAAGTTTGTGAATCTTTTGCATTAGAAACAGCTTGCGCTTTTTTATTTTCCAGCTTTTTCGTTTGGTTATCTACCATTTCTTTTATGATGGAACTAACTTCAGAACCTAAAGTTTGAACGTTTGCTAAGTTACTTGTCGGTTCTCCATCACCTATTTTATTAAATCGCTTTTTGACTTCTTGCTGCCATTCTTTTTGTTTATTGCTTAGTTCGTGCCATTGTTTAGCTGATGCTATCGTCTGTACTTCTTCTATTAAATTCTTTCCTTCCGTTTGCATTTGTTCATAGTCTTTACGGAGCGGATCTTCTTTATTTAATAGAAACGCCATAGCTAATGCCTGTTGCTCTAATAGATTTGCATGAAGACGTTCAACTTTTTGAACAGCCGCTACTTCCGTACTTATAACTGATTTTACTTCCTCATTAACTTGCTTCGCTGTATAAAAATGATAAACAGCTGTTATTATAAGTGCAACTATAATAGCAACGTAACCAATAATTAATTTATTTTTAACATTGTTAAAGCGTAGGAATCTTTTCATTTGGTCATCCCTTTCCACTAAAATATTCTTTTCTTTATTTATATCGGCTACTATTTGTGTAAATGGACATTTTCCTTATATATCTTAAAATTCAGACATTTTATTCTTATGCGTTTTCCTAGAAGTTATCCATATTATGCACGCACAACAGGCAACCAACGATTTTAATTTTTATTTACATACTGAAAAAGCGGTTAACAAAGCGCTCAGGTTTCTATATACTTATACTATTAAGGAGGGATAAGAAAATGGATAAACTCGCTGTGTTTTGTGGTTCCAGACCAGGCATCTCACCGACATACTCAGAAGCAGCTACAAAGCTCGGGAAAGAACTAGCTAATCAACATATTACGCTCATCTACGGTGGTGCAAGTGTTGGTCTCATGGGGGCTGTCGCTGATGCCGTGCTAAATGAAGGAGGCAAAGCAATTGGGGTTATACCAGAATTTCTTAAAAACAAGGAAGTCTATCATAAAAATCTGACGGAACTAATCATCGTCGACTCGATGCACGAAAGAAAAATGACAATGGCAAATTTAGCGGATGGTTTTATTGCTTTACCAGGAGGCCCTGGCACCCTCGAGGAATATTTCGAAGTATTTACGTGGGCACAATTAGGTTTGCATCAAAAACCATGTGGACTTTTAAATGTAAACAGCTATTACAACCAACTACTTCATTTTTTCCAGCATATGCAGGAACAACAATTTATGGAGCAAAAGCACCTCGATGTTGTATTGTCTGATACGAATGCAAAAGAGTTAATTGAAAAGTTTCGTCATTACGAGCCACCAGCTATTAAATCGTTTTTAAGAGCACATCAAACATAACCTATTTGCATTGCTTCTAGCCAAGTTAAAAAATTTATAGATTTTTTAACCGAACAAAAAGACGAAAAAAGTAAAGGGAACCCTCAATCAGTAGAAATATATCTTATGAACAAAGAGGCAAGCACCCGTTTAGCAACATAGCTAGTGGAACGAATCAACGAAAGTTTTAGGAAGCCTGCCACTAAAACAGAGGTATGCCGACACCCTAAGGCAAGCCCGTTTTTAGTCGGCCTTCCTATTTATCACAAACCGATGGTGACTTAGCTTAGGGCAATGAAGTGAAGTCGGACGTGGCTATTCCGTTAAAACGGTATCCCAAAGTAACAAATTTTTATACTTTCTTATCCTTTTAGAAAAACTTGGCTTGTCGCCATAGAAAATTGGCGCTATGCTTTCGTTTTTCTCATCATTTTCTAATCTTCTACTTATCTCATACATAGAAAAATAGGTTATCATTTCTTCCAAGTATCTTTTTCTTTTAAGATTAAGAATATTTCTAATTGGTTTTTTGAAGGGAAAATGATGCACTACCATGCTATACTGTACTAAAGTAAAAAATGGAGTTGGTTAGTATGGACCCACTAGATATCATGATGAAGCTTGATCAGATCGTTCCATACTTCGATCCGATTATAAGTGCAGAGAATCAATTCATTATTGGGTATGAAACGATTCCCTATTTTCAAGACGAGGAAAAGGAATTACATAATCTCCTTTGGTTTTTCAAAGACAAAAGCATTCCGAGTGACTTTAGGCTAGAGCTTACGCATACAGTATTACAAAAAGTGTTAGATAAATATATGGCGACAGATAAGACACAACTGCTATTTATTCATTACGATGCAAAACTGTTACTGAAAGATAACGGGGACAGTATGCTATCTATTTTACAAACCTATGAAGAACAAGGATTAGCTTTAAATAAACTTGTGCTACAATTTACGGAAGCCTTTGTTAGTGAACATATTGCTTCCCTTAAGCATTTATTTGCATACATTCAAACATTCGGCATTCAAATCGCTATTGATGATGTAGGAGAAAAAAACGGAAACTTAGATAAGTTAGCTTTAATTAAGCCTAACATTGTCAAAGTCGATGTTTCATTTTTACGAGAAGACGATCTGCCTCAATTGTATCAGGATGTTCATCACTTACTTTCTATGCTTTCGCGCAAAATTGGTGCTGCGCTATTATTTAAAGGTATTACTTCTTTTCACCAGCTAAACTACGCGTGGAGAAACGGTAGTCGCTATTATCAAGGAGAGTATTTAGAAAAAACACAGCCAAGCTTTATTCCAATTGACAGTTGCAAAGAAAAGGTCAAAAAAGACTTTCTTCATTTCATCAATTACGAACGAAAAAAAATGAAAGCACAACTAGAATTAACGGAAAAAATAAATACGCAAATAGCTAAAACATTAAAGACAATTGATCCTCATGCCCCTTATGATGAAACGATCCTTGCTGTTGCGAGCGATTGTAATGATTACAGTTTCCGAGTTTATATTTGTAATGAGGCTGGATTTCAGCTATCTGCAAATGCGGAAAAAGGCGCAGATGGTATATGGTGTCTACAACCAGAAGGAAGGCAAAAAAATTGGAGTTGGCGACCTTATTTCTTTGAAAATATTGCCCGCATGAGTATGGAAAAGAAAGGGATATTATCTGATTTATATACAGATATTGAACGCGATGAACGTATTCGGACATACTCTTACCCTATTACTTCAGACCGTTTTATTTTCATTGACATCCCTTATGATTTTCTCTTTGAACAGGAAGGTCTCCTATAAACCAAATTAGCAGTATCTCTTATTTATCATGCCATTCTCCGTTGTTCCAACTACAGAACTGAAATGGAGCATATTCTTGGATAGTTTATAAAATGTCCTTTGATTCAGTAGAAGTTTTTTTACTTCTACTGGATCAAAGGTAAAGTTAACCTTCAATTAGTAAGGTGTTTTCTCATTTTCTACTTCATTGTTTTATAGCTTTAGAAACAACGACGATGCTAATAGCACGTATTTAAGATGGTCTAAACTTTCCTCTTCCAATTTTCTTGAAGTAGCGGAATTCCAAACTTTATATTCGAAATAGCTTTACTCCCATTCCACCCACTTATTAACTAATTCCTGGTTATCTGCAACCCATTTTTTCGCTCCATCAATCGGCTCTTCCGCTTCATTCACATACGTCATTAGTTCTCCAATGGATGCATCGTCCATTTTCCAATTTTTGAACCATTCATATACACTAGGAAAATCTTCTTTAAAGTCTTTCCTTGTTGCATGATATATTTTTTCTACTTCCCCATATACCTCTTTCGGATCTTTAAGATACTTCAAATCATATTGGGAGAATACGCGATGTGGATTCCAAAGTGGAGCAACGATTGGCTCCTCATTTTTTATAGCTTGTGCGATCTCGGTAATCATAGCTGGTTCTGAGCTAGGAATTAATTCATAATCCAAATCATATTCTTTTATTAGTTTTTCCGTCACTTCCATTGTTCCTGCGCCAGCATCAAAACCAGTTATTTCCCCCTCGAACATCTCTTTATGCGCATGTAAATCTTCCACACTATTAATTTCTTCTAAGTATTTAGGCACAACCAGTCCGACTTTCGCGTTATCATACCACGGCTCTTCAGAAAAGAAAACATCATCTTTATATTCTTGTAAATATGCTTGATCTTGCACCGGGAGCCATACTTCTAAGTTAACATCCAATTCGTTTTCAGCAAGTGCCTTCATAATCGTTCCCATGTCTAGTAAATTTAAATTTACTTTATAGCCTTGTTCTTCTAAAATAACTTTCCACATATTTGAAACAGCAATATTTTCTGCCCAACTAATCTGTGCCATTTCAATCGTACCCTTTTCTCCTGTAGCCTGCCCCGCTTCACTTTTCGAGTTGGATTCTTCCCCACATGCTGCCAATAAAACAATGCACACCATAATGAAACCCAAAATGACTAATTTGCTCTTCATAAAGCTCATAAAATGAATTTCTCTCTCCCATCTATTTAAATGCTTGCTACAATTAATTTATCATTAGAAAAAACTCGGCTATCAACCTTATACGATAAAGCCTAAAACTTGTATACTTTCCTTATTGCGAAAAAAACAACAGGTGAGACAAACTCACGAAACTACCACCCACCAATCTGCCAACTTCGGTAATTATGGCTTTTTTGGCAAGAACTCGTAGATCTCTTCTGATCGTATACTAGCAACTAAACGCTCAAGCCAACGATAATATATTTTAGATTGCTCAAGCTGATCATAGATTTCTCGTGCTTCCTCCATCAATTCCCTCGACACATTCTCATCTTCAAAAATTTGATCTAAAGTAAATTCGGCCTGCTTAATCGCTTCCATATTCATCTTTGCTTCACGATCCCATAGTTGACAATAATAGGACATAAAAGAATGGAAAAAATCTTTTTCTGCTGCATACGTATGTTTACGTGAGCCTTTTTGAAACTTTTTCTTTACCATCTCGTTTTCTTGTAGTTTCCTAACACTCGTACTCATACTGGGTTTACTCATTCCCAATTCTTCTCGCATTTCATCAAGATTCATTTGCTCTTTAAAATACATCGTTGCATAAAGCTTACCCGCAGCCGGAGTTACACCGTATACGTCCATTGTTTCTGCGATGGTTTCAATAACGTAGCCTTTTGCTTCTTCAAGCTTTTCTTTCGCCATTTCATCATGTGAATTCGCCATCAAGTCTCCCCTCCTTTATCCGTAACATATTAAGTATGTTTAAAATATATTTTACAAACTTAATGTTAACGAAATAATCAAATATGTCAAATGCCAATAATGGTTCCGTAATTTATTTTGACAACTTTAATTGTATCATGTTAAGTTTAAATTGTTAAAAACGTTAAATAAATATTTAACAAAATTAAACATGTAGGAGGGAGTATGTTGAATTTTAAGCAAAACTTTATTAACGGTGAATGGTTACCTTCTCATACAGGTAACACACGAGATATTATAAACCCATTTAACCAAGAGGTCGTTGCTCAAGCGACAGAAAGTGATGAAACAGATACAATATCTGCGATTGCTGCTGCAAGAGAAGCATTTGATGAAGGTGAATGGTGCAGAACATCTGCCACAGAACGCGCTAAAAAATTACATACCATTACAGCGCTCATCGAACAGGATAAAGAAGAGCTAGCTAAACTAGAAACGCTTGATACAGGTAAGACCATCGAAGAAAGCCGTAGCGATATGGAAGATATTGCGGGAGTATTCCGTTTTTATGCAGAATTAACTGATAAACATGGTGGCGAATTGATCAACTCCCCCGTCCCAAACACCATTAGCAAAGTAGTCTATGAACCTGTAGGTGTATGTGGTCAAATCACTCCATGGAATTATCCATTATTACAAGCATCTTGGAAGTTAGCACCAGCATTAGCTGCTGGAAATACATTAATCATGAAACCAAGCGAAATTACACCATTAACAACTGTAAAACTTTTTGAATTAATGGAAGAAGCTAAGCTACCAAAAGGTGTGGTCAACCTCGTATTAGGAAAAGGAGATACGGTTGGGGCAGAACTTTCTGCTAATCACGATATTGACTTGATATCATTTACAGGAGGTATGAACACCGGGAAAAAAATCATGCAATCAGCCAGTTCCAACGTAAAAAAACTAGCGCTTGAACTAGGCGGAAAAAACCCGAATATTATTTTTGCCGATGCTGATTTCGATATAGCGGTTGACCAAGCTCTACATGCCGTCTTCTTTCATGCTGGGCAAATTTGTTCAGCTGGTACACGACTGATTATTGAAGAAAAGATACATGATGCATTTGTTCAAGCTTTAGTTGAACGAGTGAAAAACATTACGTTGGGGAATGGATTTGACGCCTCTACGCAAATGGGACCGCTTATTTCTAAAACGCATTTAAATAAAGTCATTCAATACGTTGAAGACGGAAAAAAAGAAGGAGCTACCGTAGCAGTAGGAGGACAACAACCTGACAATCCAAATTTACAACATGGATTCTTTTACTTACCTACTGTACTTACCAATTGCACATCAAATATGCGTGTTGTTCAAGATGAAGGTTTCGGTCCTGTCATTACAGTAGAAACATTTACCACAGAACAAGAAGCCATTCAATTAGCAAATGATTCTATTTATGGGCTATCTGGCGGTGTGTGGACAAAAGATATAGCCAAAGCAGAACGCTGTGTTTCTAAAATGCGAATGGGTACAGTTTGGATCAATGACTACAATGTTTATTTTCCACATGCCCCGTGGGGTGGTTTTAAACAATCTGGAATTGGCAGAGAACTTGGCAAAGCAGGACTAGAAGAGTATCAAGAAGTGAAGCATGTCTATCATAATTTACAGCCTGATGCGTTGAACTGGTTTTAGAATAATATCGCAATCATATTGTCTCCCAAGCTTTTATCAAGTTAAATCAATCAAAAATACAAAGAAAGATAATAGGAGGAGCTATCTATGAGCTTAAATATGAAATTAGAGCATATGTATAAATTACATACATTTGAAATACCAACTACGATAAAGCATGGCATTGATTCCATTCAATCAATTGGAAATGAAGTAAAACAGCTCGGTGTATCAAAAGCCCTTTTAGTAACTGACCCAGGTATCTATGAAGCTGGTGTAACACAGCCTGTGGAAAAGCACTTAAAAAAAGCGGGGATAGAAGTTGTTATCTTTAATAAAGTTGAGCCAAACCCACCCGTTCGTTTGATTGCAGAAGGCTCTAAGTTATATAGAGAAAAAGGCTGTAATGGACTTGTTGCTGTTGGTGGCGGAAGTTCTATGGACACGGCAAAAGGCATTGGTGTGGAAGCTACACATCAAGGCAGTGTCTTAGAATATGAAGCTGCGGAAGGAAAAAAGCCCTTAGAAAATCGCATTCCACCTTTAACAACCATTCCAACTACAGCGGGGACTGGTTCTGAAGTAACACAATGGGCAGTTATTACAGATGAAAAACGTGCATTTAAATTTAATACGGGTGGCCCATTAATTGCTGCTCACTTAACAATAATTGACCCTAAACTGCATGTATCCATGCCTTCACACGTTACGGCAATGACTGGTATTGATGCTTTAGCCCATGCGATAGAATGTTTTACCATGCATTTTGCCCAGCCTATTACAGATGCGGTTGCATTATTGGCAATGGAATACGTTGGAAAATACATACGTCGCGCTTATGCTGACGGAGGTGATCTTGAAGCACGCTATGGTATGGCTCAAGCTGCTATGCTTGCTGGTTTATCTTACGGTAGTGAATCAGCTGGAGCCGCTCATGCCATGTCCCAGACATTAGGTGGTATTCTTCCAGTTGCCCATGGTCAATGTGTTGCCGCTATGCTCGGTCCAGTAATGGAATACAATTGGAAAGGTCATCCTCATAAATTTGCAAGAATAGCCCAAGCATTAGGTATTGACACATTTCATATGACGACAGAAGAGGCTGCCAAAGCAGCTGTAAACGAAATTTATCAGCTTGTAAAAGACTTAGATATCCCGACATTGGAAGAACAGGGTGTTTCTCCAAATATGATAGAGCGATTATCAAAAGAAGCGATAAAAGATCCACAAACGATAGGTAACCCACGTGACCTAACAGAAAAAGACTACCAATGGATTTATAAACGTTGCTTCGATTTAGTAGCAAAAACACTGTAAATATTTTTCATTAACCCCTTTGCATAATGCAAAGGGGTTTTTTGCTGTTTCTCATTTTCTAAGTAAAAATCACTTCCATGTTTGCTTGCAAATAGTTTTTTCTCACCAAATCAACCATCTAATCCCCTATTTTCATCACTATGTAATCTAGAAGTCCTTCCTTTATTTTCATTTGTTTAGAAATTGTCTAGATCCTTCCTTTATCTTAAAACATAAAAACCTATCTGCATCCTTATAACAATAGCTACTTATATCTATATAGGAAATTACAATTAATTAAGCACTTAAAGTGCTCATAGCTTAAAAACGTAAAGCTTAGACTTTATGTTGACATATACATTGTATTCAGATTCCCCACTCCAATGTAAAAATGACTAGGGGAACATATAACAATTTCATACAGCACGATAGAATAGCTTGCGCAAATAAGGAAAAGGTAATAAAAAACGGAGAGATGAGCGATGATAAAAGTATTACTCGTAGATCGTGAAGGGATATCTAGTGAAGGATTACGTTTAATTATTGAAAGAGAAAGGGAGATGAAGTGGGTAGGAACATATTTTCAAAAAGAAGAAGTTATTCATGCTGTCCAAGAAAAACAACCAGACATTGTTGTCTTTCATATCAATCAATCGCATCATACAGTGATAGAATTAACGAAAGAGATAAAAAGTATATCGAAGCAAATTAAAATTATTTACATTTTGTCATTTATTGAGCCCACCTTTATTACAAACAGTATAAAAGCCGGGGTAGAAGGCTATTTCTTAAGCCACTCTGATCATACCAACTTCGTATCTATGATAAAAAATATTTACCATAATCATTACGTTATTACGGAAGACATTGCAGTAACCATTTTACAACAATTTCAAAAAGGAGATGAAAAACAACGTCTACACGCCAAGCTTTTAGAAAAAGAAATTGATTTAACATGGAGGGAACTCGACATCGCCTTCC
Organism: Virgibacillus sp.; assembly: GCF_013393565.1. Lineage (NCBI taxonomy): Bacteria > Bacillati > Bacillota > Bacilli > Caryophanales > Bacillaceae > Virgibacillus > Virgibacillus sp. The sequence continues at coordinate 16,924 of NZ_JABXHF010000057.1, read as the reverse complement.
TCATCTATCAACGTAAAAAAAATAAAGAAATTGCCCAATCACTACATTTGAAAGAGAAAACAGTTCGCGATTACGTCAGCATCATTTATAAAAAATTAGGAGTAAATAAACGGTTACTTGTCATTAACCTTTTAGAAAATTTAATAGCAGAAGAACCAGAGGACAATTTCCAATAACAAGAATTAGATATTAAAATTTTCCGAATATATAAGAACAGGTTTTATTTTTAAATGAACGGTTATATAAGTAGTGGAGGGGAGTTATAGGGCTAACCTTTACGACTCATGTCTGCGTTATTTTATAACTTTAACTCGTTTTCTTTGGAAACATTATTTATTTCCTTTCTAAAAAAACAATATTTTATAAAATAGTAAAGGGAGGAATTGAAATGAAACCAATAAAACGATGGAACAGAGATGACCAACCATTACGCAAATTCAAAAGTGAACTTGATGGAATGTTTGAACGCTTTTTTGATGATCCATTTTTCTCCAACAACAGTTTATGGAATAGACAACAAGGTGGATCATTCGCTTGCAATATTCGTGAAAAGAAAGATAAATATATTGTAGAAGCTGAAATCCCTGGTATAGATCCATCCGATATAGAGGTTGAGATTGAAGACAACATGGTTACGATTAAAGGGGAGAAAAGGCAACAAATAGAAACAGAAGACAATGATACAGAAATGCGAGTTGTGGAGCATAGTTATGGATCATTTCAACGCTCTTTCACACTACCAGATAATGTGAATACGGATAAAGTCAGCGCCGATCATAAAAATGGCATGCTATACCTTCACATTCCAAAAACGAAAGAAAGCAAAAAACGTCGTATTAAAATTAATGGGCAATAAACGGTAGAAGCCTTTCACATTTTTGCGCAGACGACAATTAGAACCAAGCTACAAGATGAAAAGGTTAGCCCCTGCCATTTTCTTTTTACATATACGATTAGCTGCAATTCTAGATCCTATAATTACGAATTCACATAGGAGAACTATATACCTTCCTATAGTACAATGAAAGAAGACTTTAAAATTACATATTTAACAGAGAAAGATAGGCTTAAGGGAGATATGTTTATGAATATATTAGTTACCATTGACGCCAATTACATGCACCCAGTAAAAGTAATGCTCCATTCCTTATTTTTACATCATCCTGAGGATTTCTTTTGCATTTATCTCATGCATTCTTCTTTAACAGATGACGAAACGCGCAGATTAAATGATTATATAGAAAGACGCGGGCATGAACTACAGGTTATTACCTTAGAAAACCATCATTTTGCTGACGCTCCTGTCATTAAACATTTTTCAAAAGAAATGTATTATCGTTTATTGGCGTACAAATTTTTACCTAATTCACTGGATAGAGTGCTTTATCTCGATCCAGATATTTTAATTATTAATTCCATACATGATCTGTATCAGATGGACATGGCCAATTATTTGTACGCTGCTGCATATCACGATCGCACCCCCATTACAAATATTAATAAACTTAGGTTACGACCATATGATGTAGAAGCTTACTATAACTCTGGCGTGTTACTACTTAACTTAACAGAACAGCGAAAGCATATTTCTGAACAAGCTATTTATGAATTTGTAGAAGTAAACAAAAAAAAATTAATTCTCCCAGACCAAGATATTCTAAACGGCTTATATGCAAAGCAAATTAAAGATATCGATGAAGTTCGTTATAATTTTGATGCACGATTTTATTATTACTATAAGATTACGAGCAAAAATAAAATAGATATGGATTTTGTTATCAACAATACATCGATTATTCATTTCTGTGGTAAAAAGAAACCATGGTACAAAACATATTATGGGAGCTTTCATTCGTTATATAAACATTATGAACGCTTTGCATTCCATTCGGTTAACAAATAATTACATAACAACCTTCCTTTAACTACCTCCACCGTATATGTAAGATGTTTCTCAAGGAGGATATTAGAGCTAATTTCTAGTCAAAAAAGAAAAAGGATCTGTATGATAAAACTAACATGTTAGCGTAGGAAAAACTCGGAGACTCCGATGGGAAAGCGCAGTGGGATGACCCCGAAGAAAAAGCAAACTGCTTTTTTTGAGGAGGCTGAGCGCCAGCCATGGAAAACGTTGTGCTATTCCACAGCGGTCACTAGCTATGCATTTTGTAAGCAATTGTTCCATTCAGAACAATAAAAGTGTACATAAATAGAGTTCAGGAAATATGTGGGTTATGCCTATGTAGAGAAAAACTTGTCACATACACCTCCACTTATCCTATTGACAACGCTTTATACATGTGGTAAGCTCTAATTACGATACAGGAGTGTTACTGACATGATCAGGCACCACCAAGTCAAATGTAACGTTAGTGAACTTCTCTTCATTTTCTGTTATGTTTTGATATTGGTGTTTTTTTATGGCTTTTTTAAGGGTGTGACTATATTGCTAACCATTATAAAATCATTAAACAACAATATCATTTTAGCCAAGTCTGAAAAAAATGAAGAATTGATTATATTTGGCACTGGTATCGGTTTTAAAAAGAAGCACGGAGATTTAGTAGATGAATCAAAAGCCACAAAAGTCTTTAAAGCAGAAAAAAACATGCAAACAAGGACGTTTTTAGAACAAATCTCTCCTGAGCTTTTAGCCGTAACTGAAAAAATTGTCCGGCTTGGCGAAGACAAGTTGCAAAAGAAGTTAAATCAATCGATTCTTTTTTCTTTAGCAGACCACTTACAGTTTGCTACAGATGAAAAATACCATACTACAAATAAAGATAATCCATTACAATGGGAGATTCCTTACTTATATTATGAGGAATATGAAGTTAGTAAAATAGCCGTACAAATCATTCAGGATGATCTTGGCTACACCCTTCCCAAAATGGAAGCTGCTTTTATTGCGCTACATTTTGTCAATGCGCAAATCGATAGCTCAACCATGGAAGAAACGATCCAAATTACCAAACTTATTAAAAATATTGTTAAAATCATTCAAAGATTATTTGAAGTCAATATTGATAAAACAACGATTAATTATTCACGCTTTATTACTCATCTCCGCTATTTCATTGCTCGACAAAAAATGAAACAGCGAGAAAGTATTCAAATGGATGAAGCATTAAAGAAAACCATTGAAGAAAGATATATGAAAAGCTATGCTTGCGGATTAATGATTAAAGAAATGGTTGAAAAAGAATTCAACTGGGAAGTCACTTATGATGAAATTGCATTTTTAGTTATTCATATCGAACGTATTTTTCAAGAGAATAGATCCTAATTTTGTTAGGTGTGTTACGTACTCTGGCATCAACCTAAGCAAAATTTGCGACAGCGATCCACTGGCTGTTTGTAAATTTCGCTTAGGTTTTTTATTTTTTACGCAAAGACTTTAGCATTCTCAATCTAAACGGAAAGAAGTGAAAAAATATGGATAAGCAAAAGCTTGCGGCAAAAATCATTAAAGAAATGGGTGGAAAAGAAAATATCATACAAAATTGGCACTGCATTACCCGTTTGCGCTTTAATGTAACAAGTAACAACGAGGTGAACATCGATAACATTAAAGCACTTGACGGTGTCCTAGGAGCACAATTTCAAAGTGGACAATTTCAAGTCATTATTGGTAATCAAGTAGCTGAAGTTCATGCTGAAATTAGCAATATCTTAGGTACAGGTGAGAATAATCAATTACCTTCAGCTAAAAAACAAAATGGAAATATTATTGAACGTATATTCGATGTTATTTCTGGGATTTTCACCCCTATTTTACCGGCCATTGTTGGAGGTGGATTATTAAAAGGATTACTCGCTTTGTTCATTGCAGTAAATCTACTATCTGAACAAAGCTCGACCTATGAAATCTTGCACTTTATTTCGGATGCACCGTTTCACTTTTTACCTTTCTTAATCGCATTTTCAGCTGCGAAAAAATTTAATACCGACGCTTCCCTTTCTGTTGCTTTAGCTGGTATTCTTATGTACCCAAAAATAATGGAGTATGCAGCGGGAACAGAAGTAGACAGTTTAAGCTTTTTGGGTTTACCAATTCCGATGAACAGCTATGCATCATCCGTTATCCCAATTATATTAGGGGTTTGGCTATTAAGCTATATTTATAAAGGTGCAGATAAAATCGTGCCTCGATCACTACGTATTATCTTTGTTCCGTTACTAAGCTTGGTTATTACGGCACCATTCATGTTAATGTTTATTGCACCATTAGGAAGCTATGCAGGGATTTATCTAGATACCTTTTTCTCAGGAATGTTTGATATTGCTGGGCCAATTGCCGGGCTATTAATGGGTGGCCTCATGCCGCTGATCGTTATTACAGGCATGCATTATGCATTTTTCCCTGGAACATTTGCAAGTTTTGATAAGTATGGTTATGACATTATGCTGTTACCTATGAACTTTGTCGCTAATTTAGCACAAGCAGGAGCAACGTTAGGTGTGTTGCTTAAAACGAAGAATAAAAAAATGAAACAGTTATCTTTCTCCACTTTCATTCCAGCATTGTTTGGAATTACAGAGCCAGCCATTTACGGTGTTACGATGAAGTTAAAGAAACCATTTTATGCAAGCTTGATTGGTGGTGCTGTCGGCGGAGGTATCTACGGAACATTCGCTGTAAAAACAACTGCGTTTACCGTTCCAGGCATTATGTCCATACCAACTTATATTTTTAGTGGAAATAATTTACTTTATGCGCTCATTGGCGTAATTGCAAGTTTTTCTGTTGCACTACTAGTAACTGTACTGCTTGGCTTCGAGGATGAAGATAGTCCTTTAGAGGAAAAAACTTCATCTAATGATAAAGCCATGATCGAAAAGGATGTAACAATTAACATTCCATCACCAATAACAGGAAAAGTTATGCCTTTAGAATCCGTTCCAGATCAAACATTTGCTGACGGACTTGTCGGAAAAGGATTAGCCATTGAGCCCGAGGGAGACACTGTATACGCTCCTTTTTCAGGAAAGGTTACTACAGTCGTACCTTCCAAACATGCTATTGGCATTACGTCAGACGATGGTGTGGAATTACTTATTCATGTCGGTTTAGAAACGGTAAATTTAAATGGCGAAGGATTTGCATTAAACGTGGAAGTCGATGATGACATACAACTCGGAGACAAGCTATTAACGTTTGATTTACATGCATTAAAAAAGCAAAACGTTTCTATTATTACACCTATTATTATCACAAATTCCCCTCATTTCTTAGATGTGATAGCCACATCTGAAAAACAGGTAACTGCCTGTGATGATAAATTAATTATGTTAATTAAGTGAACATCCCCTTCTAACGGGGGTTCATATAGATAAGGTTACAAATTATAAGGAGGACTATAACGATGAATCAATCATTACAAACAACATTTCCAAAAGATTTCTTATGGGGCGGTGCTACTGCTGCCAACCAAATAGAAGGTGCTTATGACAAAGACGGAAAAGGGCTGTCTACATCTGACATGGCTGCTTATAAAGATCCATACGCTGGAGGGAAGGTAGATAATTTCACATTTAATGTGAATTCCGTTGAATTAGAGGAATATTTAAACCATCCTGATAAATATTTGTTCCCTAAACGCTGGGGAATTGACTTCTATCACCGCTATAAAGAAGACATTGCGTTATTTGCTGAAATGGGCTATAAGGTGTTCCGCTTATCTATTTCTTGGGCACGTATCTTCCCAACAGGCTTAGAAGATAAACCTAACGAAGCGGGATTAGCATTCTATGACAAGGTTTTTGACGAGCTCGCTAAGTACGACATTGAACCCCTTGTAACAATGTCACATTATGAAATGCCACTTACGTTAACCCAAAAGTATAATGGCTGGGTAAGTCGCGAGTTAATTGGCTTATTTGAAAAGTTTGCTCGGGTACTTTTTGAGCGTTATAAAGATAAAGTAAAATATTGGATTACATTTAACGAAATGAATATGAATTTAAATAGTATCTATACAGGCGCTGGTGTCCTAGCTGATAAAGTAGACAATGTAGAAGAAGCAGCCTACCAAGCATCTCATCACCAATTTTTAGCTAGTGCACTTGCCGTAAAAGCTGCACGAGAAATTATGCCAGAGGCACACATCGGCTGTATGATTAACCAAATTGAATCGTATGCACGTACAACGAAACCAGAAGATCAATTACAAGCATTAAAGGCAGATCAAATTAATATGTTCTATCCTGATGTACAAGTGCGAGGTAAATATCCAAATTACATGGTACGTTATTTTGCAGAGAATGATATCAACCTAGAAACAAAACCAGAAGATGCAAAAATCCTAGCAGAAGGTACTGTCGACTTTATTGCTTTTAGTTATTATATGAGTCACGTAACAGAAGCACGTCCAGATGCAGCTAAAATTGCTGGTTCTTTTGACAGTCCTATCAAAAATGAATATTTAGAGCTATCACAATGGGATTGGCCGATTGATCCAATTGGATTAAGAATTTCTTTAAACAAATTATATGATCGATACCAAAAACCGTTATTCCTAGTGGAAAATGGACTAGGCGCACGAGATGAGCTTACAGAAGACGGAAAGATTCATGACCCTTATCGTATCGATTACATTAAAAAGCATATTATTGAAATGAACGAAGCAATTCAAGATGGCGTCGAACTGATGGGATATACGACTTGGGGATGTATTGATTTAATTAGCTGTGGTACATCACAAATGTCCAAGCGTTACGGATTTATTTATGTAGATCAAGACGACAAAGGAAATGGAAGCTTAGAACGTTACAGAAAAGACTCTTTCTATTGGTATAAAGATGTTATTGCATCTAACGGTGAGAACCTAGGAGAATAAAAAAGCAAACATCCGAGAAGGGCGTCTTCTCGGGTGTTCTATGTTGTAGAGAGGATGGATTTATTGAGTAAAAAAATTGTTTTCATTGATATCGATGGAACATTAACCACACCTGATGGTAAAGTACCTTCGTCAGCTAAACAAGCTATTCGTACTGCCCGACAAAATGGGCATCTTATGTATTTGTGTACAGGACGATCAAAGCCTGAAATTATTTCCAGCATTTTAGAAATCGGTTTTGACGGAATTATTGGAGCTGGCGGTGGCTATATTGAAGTAAATAACGAGCTTGTTCATCATCAAACCATGCCAGAACAGTCCGTCAGAAAGATTGTTGATTACTTCCATCAGCATGAAATTGGCTATTATTTAGAATCCAATGAGGGCTTATTTGGCAGTGATAACTGTGAAGAAGTGATACGTCAACGTGTTACGAATAAATTAGATAAAGATAGTGTAGCATATAAGCAAGCTGATGCTGAATTCCACTGGTTTTATCAATTACTCGATATGTATCGAGGTAAAGCTATTGACTATGGAAATGTAAATAAGATATCTTTCATCAGTAATCAACATCAGCCATTTGAAGAAATTAGCAACAAATTTGGAGAAGCATTTACGATGTATCGAACAACCGTTGCACAATTTGGTCCAGAAAGTGGCGAAATTGCTGTTAAAGGTGTTGATAAATACAAAGCAGTGAAATACGTTTTAAACGATTTACAAATTCCCAGAGAACAAAGCATGGCCTATGGAGACGGCAATAATGATATCAAAATGTTTGAAGCTGTCCACTACGGTGTTGCTATGGAAAATGCTACCGATGATTTGAAAAAAGTTGCCCAAGAAGTAGCAGCCAAAGCAGAAGATGATGGGATAATGCATAGCTTTAAGCAACATCAATTGCTTTAGTTTTCTTGGTATAGATAAAAATACTCGTTTTGTGCCGTGCTCTTTTTTAGCAACACAAAACGAGATAGCTAACCTTTTAGATTCCTTATCTTCTCTTTAGTCAAGCATTTCTTTTTTATTTCCTCTTTTTAATAAATTCGTATAATCTACATAAGCAAATATATCTTGTTCTATCGAATCACTAAATTGCTGTAGTTCTTCCAACGTTAATTGTTCAATACTCTTCCCTACTTTTTCTCCATATAAAACAATCGCACCTACTACACCATGCGCATCACGGAAAGGCACACCTTTTTGGACAAGATAATCCGCTACCTCTGTCGCGTTTAAAAAGCCCGCTTTAATTGCTTGCTTCATTTGCTCCCCATTCACTTGCAGGGTGGCAACCATCTTATCCATCATTTTTATAGAAAGCAATACTTCATCTACCGCCTGAAACATGGGTGATTTTACTTCTTGCATATCTTTATTATAAGCAAGTGGTAAACCTTTCATCGTCGTTAATACACTAACTAATGCCCCGTATACTTTTCCAGTTTTACCTCTGATTAATTCAGCTGCATCAGGATTCTTTTTCTGTGGCATAATGCTGCTCCCAGTTGCATAGGCATCATCGATTTTAATAAAAGAAAACTCTTGACTGCTCCATAAAATTAGCTCTTCACTTAATCGACTTACATGCATCATAATAATGGAGAGATCAGATAATAATTCAATAATAAAATCACGATCACTGACACCATCCATAAAATTAGCTGCTGGTTTAGAAAAGCCTAGTTTTTCCGCAGTAATTTGGCGATCAATGTCGTGCGTCGTTCCTGCTAATGCACCAGAGCCAAGCGGGCTCTCATTTAAATTAGCTACGGTCTGCTCCAAACGCTTTGTATCTCTCGTAAACATTTCGATATAAGCCCGCAAATGATACCCAAAGGTAACGACTTGAGCGCGTTGTAAATGCGTATAGCCTGGCATAATAACATGTTGATTTGCTACTGCTGTTTTTTCCAAGCTATGAATCAATAACTGTAGTTTATTTATTGTTTCTTTCGCTCGTTTCTTCGTATATAATTTTAAATCCGTCGCCACTTGATCATTTCTGCTTCGTGATGTATGAAGCTTCTTTCCTGCTTCGCCAATCATTTCTGTCAATGTTGCTTCTACAAAGCTATGAATATCTTCATGGTCTCCTTCAACGACTAAATTACCAGTTGCTATATCTTGTTTTATCTTGTGAAGCCCTTGAACTATTTTCTCCCCTTCCTCCTGCGCAATAATATGACAATGCACGAGCATCTCTGCATGCGCAATGCTCCCATCTAGATCCTCTTCTACAAGAGCTAGGTCTTCCTCTAACGATGAATTGAACACTTCCATTAACGTATCTTCTTCTTTTGTGAACCGTCCTCCCCAAAGCTTCATGCTACATTTTCCACTCCTTGTTGTTTATTTTTTCGTTTCGATAAAACGATAAACAGCACAACCATGAATACAATACTTCCTACAATTGTCAAATTACTTCCCGTAAACCCAGCTATGATAAACGATCCGAGTGCAATGAATCCATTGGTTAGCGCATATGGTAATTGTGTTTTTACATGATCGATATGGTCACAACCTGCCCCCGTTGAAGCTAGGATTGTTGAATCAGATATTGGAGAACAATGATCACCAAATAGCCCTCCTGATAATACCGCACCAATGCTGACAAGCATCGGAGCTTCAAGACCAGATGCCATTGGAATGGCGAGCGGAAGCATGATGGCAAAAGTTCCCCATGAGCTACCAGTTGCAAAAGACATACTTGCTGCAGCTAAGAAAATAATTGCTGGCACTATATAGGCAGGTACATTCCCTTCTAATTGTTCAACAATATACGCTGCCGTTCCCATTTCACCTAACAAAGATCCTAATGCCCACGCTAAGACCAAAATCAGAATGACTTGCATCATTCGTTGCATTCCTTGTAGATATATAGTAAATATCTCATTCATTTTCTTCACTTTATATAGTACCATTAATACCATTAATAGGATGGCAGCAAATAAGTAAGCTGTGCTTAATGCAACTCGGAAATCACTTCCCGGTACAGCTTTTGCTGGAAAACCATATGACACCAATAAACTGAATAAAGTAATAAATAAAACAGCAAGTGGGAGCCAAATTAACATCGGATGACTTTCAGGCATTGTTTCAGCATCTACATCCGTTTTACGTAGCGGATTAGATTGTTGCCAGTAAATTTTCCCCGTCTGCTCTATACGTTTTTCCGATTTAGCCATTGCTCCAAAATCCATTTTCGTTATAGCTACAATTGGCACGATGAACACGGATAGAATGGCATAAAACTGAAAGGGAATTGCTTCTACAAACGTTGTAAATTCAGACGCTGTTATATTTAACCGTGCAAATTCTTCTTTTATAATCCCCATCACATATATTCCCCAGCCAATAAAAGGGATGAGAATGGCAACAGGTGATGATGTCGAATCGAGAATCCAAGCTAATTTTTCCCTAGACACCTTCACTTTATCAAACAGTTTTTCAAATACAGGACCGACAATTAAAGGCGTTCCCATATCGGAAAAAAAGATAATAATCCCTCCAAACCAGGCAGATAACTGCGTCTTTGTGTTCGTATTAATCCATTTAGCTGTTCTTTTCGCTAAAGCGGCTCCTCCTCCTGAACGTTCTACTAAGGCAACAAAGCCTCCTATAAAACATAATAAGACGATGACGGCTGCATTATAGCTATCTGTTAATTGCGGAAACAAATACTCTCTTATTGTGCTCGTTGTTGCAGTAATTGGATTTCCGTTAGCAAGAATAACAATTCCTACAAATAACCCCGTGAATAAAGATACAATAACATTACGAAAGATAATGGCTAATACAATTGCTATTATTGGTGGAATTAAAGAAACAATCCCCATGTGTTCCATGCACTCGCCCCATTTCTAAGGTGTATAAATATACGTTTTATGTTATTAATATACTAATCTACCTATTAACTAATGTCAATGGTTATTTTTAGATGAATAATAGGAGAATGATGTTTATTAGAAGAGCCCCAAATGCATACAGCACTCAAGGCTCATCAGCCACACGTGGGAACCGTGTGCGTTATAATTTTATCAGTTAAGTGTTTATCGTATAAGTAAAACAATGGCATTTCATAGCCAGACTCAGTAGCTAAGTTGTTTCAAACATTCTTATTCAATCTTCCAATCAATCGTTTGTTTACCTAGCTGCTCTAATCGTTGATTTGTTTGCGAAAAAGGTTTACTGCCAAAAAACCCTCGGTACGCAGACAAGGGGCTTGGGTGCGGAGATTTTATAATATAATGTTTATCTGTATCAATGAGAGACTGCTTTTTTTGTGCAGCGCCGCCCCATAAAATATACACAACAGGGTCTTCCTTATGATTAAGCAACTGAATAACACGATCAGTGAATTGCTCCCACCCCTTTCCACGATGTGAATGTGCTTGACCTTTGCGGACAGTGAGCACATTATTTAATAATAATACGCCTTGTTTGGCCCATGATTCTAAACAGCCATGAGCAGGAATAGCATGCCCCAAATCGTGCTTCATTTCGGTGAAGATATTTTTTAATGAAGGGGGCAGGGCAACTCCCTTTTTCACCGAAAAGCTTAACCCATGTGCTTGGTTTGGACCATGGTAAGGGTCTTGACCTAAAATAACTACTTTTACTTCGGCAAATGGCGTATAGTGTAAGGCATTAAATATAGCTTTCATATCTGGATAGATCGTGTATGAAGTATACTCTTGCTTTAAAAACTCTCTCAGCTGCAAATAATACGATTTATGAAACTCTTCTTTTAGTAATTCTTCCCAATCATTAAATAGAATTTGCTTCGTCATAAGATCCTTCCTTATTCATGTCATGTAATATCTATTATTCTATCATGATTTCAATGGCTTAGAAAAAGAGTTTACGCATCGTGTTCTTTTTTTAAAATTTCATATACAGATTGGTATAAAATTTTAACAGCGGGTAGCAATGTTTCTTCATCAATATCAAACTTCTCGTTATGATGCCCTGCAGCTAATTCCGTTCCAAAAATACAATATGCCGCTAATCCACCATTTTTCTGAACAGCCTCCATAAAATACGTGGCATCCTCAGACCCTGCTCCAGCATCCTTTTGTAGCTCTACATGCTCTATTTCCGATGATGCATTAGCACATCTATAAAGGATATGCGCTAATTCCTCAGAACACTTACAATGAATCGCCTCACCTACTGTTTCTATGTCATAATCGACTTGATACATCGTAGCAGCACCAGCGACAATCGATTCCACTTGCTCTTTGATATATTGATTTATTCCAGCATGCTCTCCCCTTGTTTCCACCTTCATTTTTGCGTGGTGCGCAATAATATTCCTGCCACTTCCAGCATGGAGTTCACCTACATTTATTCTTGAGGTTCCTTCTGAATGACGAGAAATGGCGTGCATATTCAAGGTAGCAGCCGCTGCAGCTAACAAAGCGTTTCTTCCTTGTTCAGGATTTCCGCCAGCATGCGCAGCAGTGCCTTTAAACGTTACATCCAATTTTGACGTAGCTAAAAAACCGTTATTAGCTGCTAGAAAATGCCCGTACGGCACTCCTGTTCCAATATGCGAAGCAATAAAATAGTCTACGTCACGAACGACATTCGCTTCAACCATTGATTTTGCACCGCGCGTTCCTTCTTCTGCTGGCTGAAAAATAAGTTTAATCGTACCGGAGAGGTTTTCCTTTTCAGCAGCAAGATATGTTGCTAAGCCTAGACCAATTGCGGTATGCGCATCATGTCCACATGCATGCATTTTCCCATCAACTTGTGAGCGAAAACCAAGTTTAGTGGGAACGTGATTAGAAGCTTCCGATTCATGAATATCAAGCGCATCCATATCAAAACGGTAAGCAATTGTCGGCCCAGGTCGATTTGTTTTCATGGTAGCAACAATCCCTGTGAACCCTTCTTTAAAAAGTCCTACAAATGATTCATTCGCTCCATGATCACAAGCCCAAGTATAGTGCATAGCTGTCTCTTTTGCGTCAGGTTTTCCCATACAGTGTGCTTCTGACATTACTTCTTTGCCCATTTGTAAGGTAAATCCTAATTCCGATAAAACACCAGCAACGATGGACGCGGTTCTCATTTCTAAAAACCCCGTTTCAGGGTGTTGATGCAGATCCCTTCGCCAGTTCATTAATTTCTTCTTTAATTCTATTGCCATATGTATACCTTCTTTCTCGATTTCATTTAAATATGAATTTTTCTAGAAGATGCGCTTTTTTGCAGGAGCAAAAGTAGAACCACTTTTTCTTTCCAGCTCGTTAAGTGGGCATTGTATACGTCCTTACGTCATAGAATCTAGCTCATTTATTCACCCTCTATGATTTATTCTAAATTAAATTAGAATATGTAGAAAATGCATGCGAAGCTTTTGTTGCCTGCACATGCATAGCTTTATTTTTACACAATAGGAAGGACTACTCCCCCTCTCATAATCTATAAGGAGGAGAGAGTCTTACCATTAGAAAAACTTGCCTTATAACTATGGTGAAAAAAGTTACTTTATAAAAACGGTGTTACACCTGGACCGAATGGAATACCTGCATAAAAGAATATTAAAATAAGAATAATCCATGTTAATAAAAATGCAACTGAATAGGGAATCATCAATGAAATAAATGTACCGATACCAGCTTTTTTATCATATTTTTGCATAAATGCTAAGATAATAACCATATAAGGCATTAGTGGCGTTACAATATTTGTGGACGAGTCCGCAACGCGGTAGGCAACCTGTGTAAATGCCGGACTGTAGCCTAGTTGCATAAACATTGGGATAAATACTGGCGCTTCTAAAGCCCATTTAGCCGACCCAGAAGTAATCAAGAAGTTTAATGAAGCTGTGAACAAAATATATCCGATAATTAGCCAAATCCCAGTAAAGTTAATTTCTTTGAGTAAATCTGCCCCATTTACTGCCACCCAAGTGCCGATATTAGACCAGCTAAAATAGTTTATAAATTGAGCGATTGCGAATATCAAAACAATGTATCCAGCCATGTCTTTCATAGACTCAGCCATATAGCCACTAACATCTCTGCTAGATTTTATTTTTTCTACTGTTATACCGTAAGTGACTCCAATAATAACAAAGAAAATTAGGATAATTGGTACAATTCCATCTAAAAATGGCGAAGGAACAATGCTGCCACCTTCTCCTCTTAGCGGACTGTTCGGCATAAAAATAGTAATGACAATTAAAATGATATAAGCTAAAGCAGCTATAATCGAATTACGAAATGCTTTTCCAGCTTTCGGATGATCTTCTTCCAATCCTGCATCAATGGCTCCTCCTTTGTATTTACCTAAACGCGGTTCAATAAATTTATCCGTAATAAGTCCGCCCACAATCGTAATAACAAACACAGATACAACATTAAAATACCAGTTATCTAAAGGAGTAACTACAATCGAGTCGTCAATAATAGCTGCTGCTTCAGTCGAAATTCCCGCCAATAATACATCTGTTCCAGCAATAAACAGATTAGCTGTAAAACCTGCACCTGTAGCCGCGTAACCTGCCACTAAACCAGCTAACGGGTGGCGTCCAATTTTATAAAATACCATTGCTGCCAGTGGTGGTATAAGTACCATCGCTGCATCAGAAGCCAAATTGCCTAGAATACCTACAAATACAACCGTATACGTAATTAGTGCTGGAGGAGATTTTAAGATGGTTTTTCGAATGGCATAATCTAGTAAGCCTACTTTTTCTGCCAAACCAATACCAAGCATCATTGCAAGCACTAATCCTAGAGGAGCAAATCCAGTAAAATTATCTAGCATGGAACTTAAAATAAATTGAATTCCTTCACCCGAAGCCAAGTTTTTAATTGGAAGCTCTTCTCCAGAACCAGGATGGGTTACTGAGGCATGAAACATACTAAAAATAGAAGAAGCAATAATGATGATAATAGCTAACGCTATAAATAAGATAAATGGATCAGGAAGTTTATTACCAACCTTTTCAATTCCATTTAAAAATTTCTGAAATAAACTTTTATTTGTTTTTTCTTTCATCGTATTCCCTCTTTCTTGGTGTGTTTTTTATAATATCCGTCTAGGTTTTTAATACAGAAGGCTGTACTTCTTTAGGAATAGGGCATGTGTATGGATTTTTTTCTGTGAATTGTTGAAATTCCTCTTTCACTTCTTTTAAAGCAACAGAATCTGTCAATAATTGAATTCCTGTCAATGCCATTGCTTGAGCCGCTCGTAGCATTCCTTTATGAGCAAAGCTTGAAATTCCTTGTGCTGTCATTTGCCATGAATGTAGTGGCGTTCCTAGTGTAGAAGTTGCAGCAGTTAATTGAGCTGTCGGTACTACCCAGCTAACATCTGCGACATCCGTAGAGCCGGATAATATCTTGTCAGATGCTTCATATGGAGATATCGTCTCTGCAAGATATTTATTAGCAAACTCCTCTCCATTACCAACATAACCAAACCCTTCAATAATTTCCAAGTACCCTTCTCGTTCCGAATCGGTAAGCGAATGCCAGATGTCTTCCGCGAATAATTTTTCTTCTTCTGTCGGCTTTTCTACATCTGATTTGCACAATTGGTCATGCAGCATATTCTCCATGCTTCTGTTCGGAATATAATTCGAACAAGCTTTATCGAATCTGATTGTAAGCTCTGTTTCTGTCATTAATGCAGCACCTTGTGCAATTTTGCAAACACGCTGATATATATCCTCTACTTGTTTTACTTTTGGTGCCCGGATTAAATATAATACCTCCGCGTTTGCTTGCACAACATTAGGAGAAATCCCACCTGTATTTGTTGTTGCATAATGCAATCTCGCTTCTGGTACAACATGCTCTCGTAAATAATTCACGCCTACATTCATCAGTTCAACAGCGTCCAGTGCACTCCTTCCCAAATGAGGGGAATTAGCGGCATGGGAGGTTGTCCCTTTAAAAGCGAAAGATATCTGATAATTAGCCAGGCTCGAGGCACTCATAATCGCATTCACAGGAGATGGGTGCCAAGTTAGTGCAGCATCAACACCTGTAAATACACCTTCCCTTACCATAAACGTTTTGCCAGACCCTCCTTCTTCTCCAGGACATCCAAAAAATTTCACCGTTCCTGAAAGGCCATGCTTGTCGAGATATTCCTTTACAGCACAAGCTGCGGCAAATGCTCCTGTACCGAGCAGGTTATGACCACATCCATGACCGATATCTGTTTCCAACGGCTGGTAAGTCGTTTGATTTGGGGTTTGACTTAGGCCAGACAATGCATCATACTCCCCTAAAAAACCAATAATAGGGGCGCCTTTTCCATATGTTGCTACGAATGCAGTAGCAATATTTCCCACTCCTTTTTCAACCTCAAACCCTTGCTTCTCACATGCTTCTGCCAAAAAAGAAGCTGATTCATACTCCTCAAATCTTGTTTCTGGATGAGAAAAAATAAACTGGCTTATCTGTTCAAAAAACGCCTTTTTTTCACGCAAATAATCTCTGATGAAACCTTCCATTCGTCTACCTCTCCCACTCTTACTAATTTTCTTTATATTACATAAAGAATAGTAATAGTGTCAATAATTTTTTATTATGTAAATTAATGGAAGGTGTATGTTGCATCATTTTTTCTAATCATTTACATTTTTTTGGATGTGTCGTATAAGAAAAAATGCGGCTTTTACTATAAAGAATGCCCGTATTTCTATGCATTTAGTTCGCTATCATTGTCAGGAAACTGAAGTGTTGGTTCGACCATGGCATTTTCTAACTTTTTTATGAACATACCTAATACAGAATAGGTACAAACAGAAAGGGAATAATGGAGAATATCGTTTCTTATTGATGGAGGCATTAAAATGGAATTCCCAGTTATTCATACTAATTTTTGGGATGGTATTATTGCTGTTCCGTTAATTGTAATTATTACGCAAATATTTAAACTTTTTCCTATTCCTAGACAGTACTTTCCTAGTATCGCAAGTGTCATCGGGTTTATGATGTCTATTTTTATTAGCCATCGTGGTGATTTATGGGCAGGTATTTTTATGGGGGGTTTTTACAGTGCAGCCGCTGTCGGAACGTATGCATCTTTAACAACATCGTGGATTC